>JAHXHF010000155.1 GCA_025656895.1 gamma proteobacterium symbiont of Bathyaustriella thionipta | reverse complement strand
CCTTAGGGGTAATCAGGTAATCTTTAGTCCACTGAACAGTATATAGATTATTGTTTTTCTTAGGGTTTAATCGTTTTCGTTCAAACACTATCTACCTTTGCAGCAGCAACCGGCAGCCTCTTGTGTGCCGGTTTTCTGGGGGCATGGAACGGCTGATCCGGTCGTACCTGTCGCGGCCGGTTTGCAGGCGGCGGAGCATTTGCAGCAGATGGGATGCCCGCTTGACTGGCACGATTACGATATGCCGCATTCGGTTTGCCCGCAGGAAATTGTGGACATCAGCCAGTGGCTACAGGAAATCTTGCAGAATAATTAATCTATTCGTTCAGCCAACCCCGCCAATTTGAGCCGTTCGGGATGATATGGCCATGTTCTTCCTGGTCTATGCGGCTTTCGTGCAGAAGCGTTATACTTGGCGGATTGGTTTTTTCTTTCAGGGCGTTTGATTTTGAGTCATTCTAACAGTCAGTCGGTGGCCGACACCGGTACTTTTCAGGGTTTGATTTTTGCGTTACAGCAATATTGGGCCGAACGGGGCTGCAGCATTCTGCAACCTCTGGATATGGAAGTGGGCGCGGGTACTTTTCACCCGGCTACTTTTTTGCGTTCATTGGGACCGGAACCCTGGAATGCAGCTTATGTGCAGCCTTCACGCCGTCCCACCGACGGGCGCTATGGTGAAAACCCCAATCGCCTGCAGCATTATTACCAGTTTCAGGTATTGCTCAAGCCTTCACCACTGGATATTCAGGATCTTTATCTGGGTTCTTTGAAAATGCTCGGTATTGATCCCCTCAAGCATGATATCCGCTTTGTCGAAGATAACTGGGAATCACCCACGCTGGGTGCCTGGGGGCTGGGCTGGGAAGTTTGGTTGAATGGCATGGAAGTGACCCAGTTTACCTATTTTCAACAGGTGGGCGGGCTGGATTGCTTGCCGGTCAGTGGTGAAATTACTTACGGTCTGGAACGCATTGCCATGTATCTGCAAGGCGTGGAAAGTGTGTTTGATTTGACCTGGGCGCACGGCCCGCAGGGTGATGTCAGCTATGGCGATGTATTTCATCAGAACGAAGTGGAACAAAGTGCTTATAACTTTGAACAGGCTGACAGCGATTTTCTTTTTACTCTGTTCGACCAGTGCGAAAAAGAAAGTCAGGCATTGATCGAAGCCGGTCTGCCGTTACCGGCTTATGAGCAGGTTATGAAAGCTTCACACGCCTTCAATCTGCTGGATGCGCGTCATGCCATTTCAGTCACCGAGCGGCAGCGCTATATCCTGCGCGTTCGCAGCCTGTCACGCGCTGTTGCGCAGGCTTATTTCAACAGCCGGGAAGCACTGGGTTTTCCGATGCTGGCGAAGGAGGCCGCTCATGGCTGATCAACACACACTGTTATTTGAAATCGGTACGGAAGAATTACCCCCGGGTGCCCTGGCCAAACTGGCGCAGGCCTTGTTGCAGGGTTTTCGCAAGGGTCTGGATGATGCCGGACTGGGCTATACATTGAATGAATGGTATGCCACGCCGCGCCGGCTGGCGATGTACTTCACTGAACTGGATGCTCGTCAGGCCGATCGCAATCAGGAACGCCGGGGTCCGGCGGTTCAGGTGGCTTTTGATCAGGATGGCAATGCTACTCCGGCGGCACAGGGTTTTGCCCGTTCCTGCGGGGTGGATGTCAGCGACTTGCAACGCTTGACTACCGATAAAGGCGAATGGCTGGTTTACACACAGCATGAAGCGGGTAAAACCGCCATGCAATTATTGCCGGACATCGCGGCAAAAGCATTGGCCGGTTTGCCCATACCCAAACGCATGCGCTGGGGCGCTGGCAGTGCGGAATTTGTTCGCCCGGTTCACTGGCTTTTATTTATGCTGGATAAAAAAGTGGTTGACTGCCGTCTGCTGGATACTCAGGCTGCTAATCTCAGCTACGGCCATCGTTTTCATGCACCGGCGGCCATCCGTATTAAAAAACCGGAAGATTATCTTTCCCTCCTGCTGAAGAAGGGCAAGGTCATGGCTCGCTATAATGAGCGCCGTGAATACATTCGACAGCAGGTGGAAGCACAGGCCGAAGCGGTCGGTGGTACAGCACCTATTGATGAGGCTTTACTGGAAGAAGTAACCTCGCTGGTTGAATGGCCGGTAGCCATCAGTGGCAGCTTTGAAAAAACTTTTCTGCAAGTGCCGCATGAAGCGCTCATTATGAGCATGAAGAAAAACCAGAAATATTTTCATCTGGTGGATGCGCGGCAACGTTTGCTGCCTTACTTTATTACCATCGCCAACATTGACAGCAGTGACCCGGACGTCATCAGCCGCGGTAATGAGCGCGTCATTCGTCCACGCCTGGCGGATGCGCGTTTTTTCTGGAATCAGGACTGCAGGAAAAAACTGCAGGATTTTCTGCCCTCGCTGGCGAGCGTGGTGTTTCAACAAAAGCTGGGCTCATTGTGCGATAAAACCGACCGGCTAACCGGTCTGGCACTGGAAATTGGCCTGCGCCTGAATGCCGATAGTGAATTGCTGGAACGTGCCGCCTTGCTCAGTCGTTGTGACCTGATGAGCGAAATGGTGAATGAATTTCCCGGTATGCAAGGCATTATGGGTCGCTATATGGCCCAGCACGATAATGAACCGGCAGAAGTGGCGCAGGCTATGGATGAGTTCTATATGCCGCGTTTTTCCGGTGACCGGATTCCACAAACCAGCAGCGGCAGGATTATCGCGCTGGCGGATCGTCTGGATACGCTGGTGGGTATTTTCGGTATCGGGCAAAAACCCACGGGTGTGAAAGACCCGTTCGGCTTAAGACGCGCCTCTATCTCGGTGTTACGCATTTTACTGGAAGGTCAACTGGATGTTGATTTGTACGATTTGCTGCAACTGGCCGCCGAAGGCCTGCATGATCGCATCCAGGAAGGTGATACGGTGGATACGGTGTATGCCTATATCCGCGAACGTCAAAAAGGTATTTATCTGGAGCAGGGCTTCAAAATCCAACAGTTTGAAGCCGTGGCCGCGGTTGATCCGCGCAAACCGCTGGATTTTGATCGGCGTATGCACGCGGTACAGCATTTTCATTCTCTGGATGAAGCGGCCGCTCTGGCCTCGGCCAATAAACGCATTGCCAATCTGCTGAAAAAATCGGCACAGGGAAGTTCAATGGTCGCCGTGGATGAAAGCCTGTTTGACAGTGAACAGGAAAGCCGGCTGTTTCAACAGATTTGCACCCTCAGACCCAAAGTGGAAGAGCATCTGCAACAACAAAACTATCAGCAGGCCATGGTTGAACTGGCCATACTCAAACCGGGCGTGGATGATTTTTTTGATCATGTCATGGTGATGGTGGATGAGGAAGCCATTCGTGAAAACCGCCTGGCCCTGTTAAGAGAAATGAACAGCCTGTTTCTGAAAGTGGCTGATATTGCCTGCCTGGAGGCCTGAGCATGTCGCAGGATTCCTACAACAGCATGTTGCAGGCCGTACAGGCCTTTCATGACAAGCATGATTTCAAAAATACCGGTGGTGAAGAACTGAACTACCGGGTGGCGCTGATGGCCGAAGAACTGGGCGAAATTTCCGCCTGCGTCACCAAAGGCAAAAGCAAACAGGCGCTGTCTGAAGAAGTGGCCGACCTGCTGATATTGCTGATGGGTACCGCCATTGCCGAAGACTTTGATTTGCGTCAGGCCTTCTGGGATAAAATGGACAAACTCATGCAGCGTGAATCACGCATGGTCAATGGCCGTATCCGCGTTTCCGAGTTTCGGGACATGGACTGATGAAACTGGCGATACTGGATCGTGATGGTGTGATTAATCAGGACTCGGATCAGTTTATTAAATCAGTCGATGAATGGCAGCCGATTGAAGGCAGTCTGAATGCCATAGCACGTCTGAATCATGCCGGCTGGCGGGTAGTGGTGGCCAGCAACCAGTCGGCTCTTGCGCGTGGCTTGCTGACGCTGGATACACTCAACGCCATACACGAAAAAATGCACCGTTTGCTGGCTCCACTGGGCGGCCATATCGACGCGGTTTATTTTTGTCCACACGGCCCGGGCGATGAATGCCGCTGTCGTAAACCCAGGCCCGGTCTGCTGCAGCAAATAGCCGCCAGTTACCCGATCAATCTGCGCCAGGTTCCCTTTATCGGTGATTCCCTGCGGGATATAAAAGCCGCCATGGCTTGCGGTGCCAAACCGGTACTGGTGCGTACCGGAAAAGGCAAAAAAACCGAAAAAAAACTACCTGAATTGCATCAGCCGGTAGCCGTATATGAGAGCCTGGCCGACTGGGTGAATGAGGAGTTGGCATAGCATCATGGTTTATCTGCGTTCCTTGTTGTTTTTTATCTGGATGGTGCTGACGACCTTATCATTCGCCATCTTTTTCATTGTCGCCGGTCGTTTCATCCGTTATGAAAAACTGTGCAGCATTGCCGCTGTCTGGTCACGCATTAACCTGAAGTCACTTAAATTATTATGTGGTCTGGATTATCAACTGAATAACTGGACAGCCTGGCCGCCGCAGACCTATATCTATCTTTCCAAACATCAATCCGCCTGGGAAACCATCGCCTTTCGTTCATTGCTGCCGCACACGCAAATCTGGGTGTTGAAAAAAGAACTGATGTCGGTGCCTTTTTTCGGTAACGCACTGAAACGCTTCCGTGTGATCGCCATTGATCGCAGTTCCGGGCGCAGAGCGGTCAAACAGATCGTAGAGCAGGGCACCGCCGAACTGGATGCCGGCCATTGCGTTATTATTTTTCCCGAAGGCACCCGGGTAGCTCCGGGTGAAAGAAAACGCTACGGCGTTGGCAGTGCGCTGCTGGCCGCCAAAAGTGGCTATCCGGTTATTCCCATCGCACACAACGCAGGCGTTTTCTGGGGGCGCAGAGGCCTTAAAAAATACCCGGGCGTTATTCAACTGGTTATGGGCGAGCCCATTGCCACAAAAGGCCGCAAAGCCGATGCCATTCTGAAAGATGTCGAAAACTGGATTGAAGAGCAGCAGGAAAAGCTGCCCCAATCACGAGACTGATATAGCTGAGTTCTGCGGTTAGCTGGTTCAGCAATCAAGGTAAACTTGTCTGCCTGTGAATCAGGCCGGTTTTAATACCGCCAGTAAAATAATGGCAACCAGCATGATGACCGGAATTTCATTGAACCAGCGATACCATTTGTGGCTGTGATGATTTTTGTCATCACGAAAATCAGTCATTAACTTGCCGCAGTAAAGATGATAAACCACCAGAGCAGTAATCAGTCCCAGTTTGATGTGCAGCCATAAAGAACTGCCCCAGGCAGCCCAGGCATAGTCCATTAACATGGCGCTGCCCAGTATCAATGTCAGTACGCCGCTGGGTGTCATGATGCCCCAGTAGAGTTTGCGTTGCATGATCTTGAAACGCTCTTTACTGGTTTCATCATCCGCCATGGCATGATAAACAAACAGCCGTGGCAAATAAAAAATACCCGCAAACCAGGTAACCATGGTGATGAGATGGAATGCTTTTAACCACAACATAAGGGGCTCTCTTTTATTTGCATGTGCTTTTATCCTGGAAACCGCAGTTGAACAGGGTGGAGGGTGAAGTCACCCGATGGGCGAAAATATATCCAAGTAAGATTTTATCTGGAATCATTAGCTTACCTTCAGAATAGAGCGGTCAACTGCGGTTTCCAGGTTCATAACAAGGCGCTGATTTTTTGATCAATCTGATCGAAATCCTGCTCACCAATATCATGTTGAACGATATCGCCATCGGGAGAAATCAGAAAACTGGCCGGAATCAGACTGACTTCACCGAATGAGCGGGCGACCGAATCATCATAATCAAGGACCACCGGCCAGGGGATATTATTTTTCTGTAGAAAACGCACGACCTTTTGCGGTGGATCATAGGATACGCTTACCGCAATAATTTCGAACTGGTCGCGTGAATATTTTTGATAGAGTTTTTCCATCTCGGGTATTTTACGAACACAGGCCGGGCAACTGGTTGCCCAGAAGTTGACCAGAACCGGTTTTCCCTGCATGGCCTGCAGGTCAACCGCTTGCCCCATAACCGCTTTGGCTGTCAGTGGTGGCGCCGGGCCGAGCACGGGCTGGTGATAATAGCCAAACCAGAAAACAGCCAACAGTATAGCCGGAACCCAATATCTGGCCTTCATCCGTCCGTTTTGTCCTGACCGGCCTTGTGGTACAGGGAGCGCAACACGTCATCTGATTTGTTGTCAGGCGTAGCGGCTGGAGGTGCTTGATTACGATTGCCGAACCAGCGTCCTATGCGTCTGAACAGGCTGGAAATAGCACGCCATAGTTTGGGCAGCAGCCAGGCCAGCAGCAGCAGAAAAACAACGAGCAAAGCGATGAATACCCAGGGATAGTGCAGGGCCGTCCACAGCCCGCCGATAACCGCAATATCTTCGGTAATGGATGCGGCCCAGTTACTCACCGGTTCCGGTGAGGTGTTGATCAGAATGCGTGTACCGGCTTTGCTGAAATGACTGGAGGCCGACAAAGTGCCGCCCACCAGTCCGGCTGCCAGTTGCAGGCCGGGATCTACGGCAATGCCGCTGGAAGCGCCGGCGGCCAGCAAAGCCCCGGCAGGAATACGAATGAAGGTATGAATGGCGTCCCAGGCGGTATCAACACCGGGGGTTTTGTCGGCAAAAAACTCAACCAGATACATCAGACCGGCCGCGCCTATCACCATCGGGTTGGTCAGAACTTCCAGTTCCGGTGGTAAGCTGACCTGGCCGGAGGAGCCCATCAGCCCCAACATAACAATGGCCGCGTACAGATTAATGCCGGATGCCCAGGCAGCGCCCAGCATCAATGAGATGGCCTGAATGGTATCGGCTTGCATGAGCCTGGTTAACTCCATTTGAATGAGGCCACAGTATAGCATGATCAACAGGCAGGCTTTCTTATGTGCCGATGAATCCGTATCATTAGCGCCTGGAATAACAGGATGATTGAGAACTTATCGTGAAAACTACAATGGATCGGATCAGGGTTTCGGTGGTCGGCGGCACGGGTTATACCGGTGTTGAACTGTTGCGTCTGCTGGCGCGCCATCCCTTTGTACAGGTTGATCACATCACCTCGCGGGGTGAAGTGGGCAAATCGGTGTCCTCGCTGTTTCCCAATCTGCGCGGTATTTATGACGAACCTTTCAGCGAACCGGATGCCGAAAAGCTGGCGGAATCGGATGTGGTTTTTTTTGCCACACCCAATGGTACTGCCATGCGTTATGCGCCGCAGTTGCTGCAAAAGGGTTGTCGGGTCATTGATCTGGCGGCTGATTTTCGCCTCACTGATGTGGAGTCCTGGCAGCAATGGTACGGCATGCAACATGCCTGCGCCGAGCTTGTACCCGAGGCGGTCTACGGCTTGCCGGAAATCAACCGGGAAAAAATTGCCGGGGCAAGACTGGTGGCTAATCCGGGCTGTTATCCGACTTCATCGATTCTCGGTTTGCTGCCATTGCTGCAGGCCGGCCTGGTGGTAACCGATGGTCTGGTGATTGACGGCAAATCAGGAGTCAGTGGCGCGGGTCGTGGCGCCAGTGTAGCCGGCTTGATGAGCGAAAATGGTGAAAGCTTCAAAGCCTACGCCATTCCCGGGCATCGGCATCAACCGGAAATTTGCCAGCTTCTATCCCAGATTTCAGGCCATCCGGTTTCGCTGGTTTTTGTGCCGCATTTACTGCCCATGATTCGTGGTATTGAAGCCACCCTGTATGCGCGCCTGAAAGATCATTCGGAACAGGATTTGCAGGCCTTGTTTGAGCAACATTATGCCGATGAGCCTTTTGTTGATGTCATGCCGGCGGGCTCTCATCCTGAAACCCGCAGTGTGCGCGGTGTCAACCATTGCCGTATCGCGGTACACCGGCCTTTGGATGGCGATTTTGTTGTAGTTTCATCGGTGATTGATAATCTGGTCAAAGGCGCGGCTGGTCAGGCTGTTCAGAATATGAATATTATGTTTGCACTGGACGAGACAGCCGGCCTGCAACAAGTAGCTCTGCTGCCTTGATGATGTTATGCAATTAAAAAGTTTCCATTATCAAAAGCCCAGGATTATTCAGCAGCGCTCTGCCAGCCGCTGGCTGATCTGGTTGCTGCTGATTATTATTATTGTCATGATCAGTGGCTGGTATGCGTTTGATTACGGGCGTTTACGCAGTGGTTTTGACAGTGACAGCGTTGATCAACAGCAACAGCGTTTAAAAAAGGAACTGGCGCAACTGAGCAGCGAAAGAGACGAATTGAAACAACAGCTGGCCTATTACGAGCGCAGCGCACAGATTGATCGTGATGCGGCCAGGGTCTTGCAGACTGACATCAGTAAATTGCAGCAGGAAGCACAGGATCTGAAGCAAAAACTGGCTTTTTATAAGGGTCTGACGGAAGGTGGTGAAGTTACTCCCACCTTGCGCATCCATAACTTTAAAATCAGCTCTACTGATAAAGTAGGGCGATACCGGGTTTCTTTGACGGTCAGCCAATTATTGAAAAACTTTGGTAAAACCAAAGGCAGTCTGGTGCTGAGTCTGAGCGGAATTAAACAAGGTGAAGAAGTGACTCTGCCGCTGGAAAAGCTGCTTAAAAGCAAGTCAAGCCGGGTTAAACTGGGGTTCAAGTCTTTTCAGAATGTTGAGTTGCTGCTGGAATTACCGGATGACTTTTCACCCGATGCGGTAACCGTTAAGATTACACCCAGCAGTAAAAAGCTGAAAGTTTTGGAACAGCGTTTTGATTGGGTATTATCGGCTTGAATATTTTTAACCTGAATCCGTACCTTCAGGGCGGATACAGAGTGTATGATGTTGTTTTCACAGTGGAATTAAAAAATCTTAGCTTCACCCATCGGTTAAGCGGGCATTTTTTAAACCGCTGTGGAATCAAGAGCCTGCGCACTGTGCCGTCATGAAGGTACGGATTCAGGTTTAATTTATCTGACTTTTATAGCGGGCTGTCGCAGCAGGCAGTGGCTATGAACCAGCAAAAGCGGCTCGCCGCGGAGAAATGATTATGGCACGAAATAAAAAATTCAGGCCACCCAAAATATCCACAGTGATTGGCTTGCGCAGTGAAGTACAGGGAAATGTAACCTTTGCCGGCGGCTTGCATATTGATGGTGCTGTGAAAGGCAATGTAATTGCCGAGCCGGATGGAATATCCACCCTCACGTTAAGTGAAAAAGGTATGGTTGAAGGTGAAATCCGGGTGCCTAATGTCATCCTCAATGGAGAAGTGATTGGTGATGTTTATGCCAGTGAAAGGGTAGAACTGGCGCCGCAGGCCAAAGTAACCGGTAATGTTTATTACAAAATGCTGCAAATGACCATGGGGGCCGAAGTGAACGGCCAACTGATTCATGATGAGCAGGATCAGAAAATGCTTGGGCATGAGTCTGATGCAAGACCCGCTGCGGATGTGAAGCCGGATAGCTCGAAGCATGAACCGAAAACTGCCGATAAAGCAACCACTGAGAAAACGGCTGCGAAGCAAACCCCGGCTGATGCAACGGCTAGCGGCATGGGGCGCGAGCGTCGCGGGCGTTAATTTGGTGATGATCGCTTATTCTTGACTAAAACAGTAGGAAATAGCATAATGCCGGCTGTTGTTAAATAGCTATGCCGCATTTTTCTGGCTGCCTGGCCAACATTTTACTGCTCGCTGAGTAGTAACGGAGAAATGAACAATGACAGAGCCTCAAGCGAATACCGAATCACCTATCGAATTTAAGGCGGCCGCTGCTGCCAAGGTTTCCGAGCTGATTAAGGAAGAAGGTAATGCCAACCTGATGTTGCGTATCTACATACAGGGCGGTGGTTGCTCCGGCTTTCAGTACGGTTTTTCCTTTGACGAAAAAGAGTCGGCGGACGATATTAAAGTGGAAACCGATGGTGTCACGCTCTTGATTGACCCCATGAGCATGCAATATCTGGAAGGCGCAGAAGTTGATTACACCGAGGGTTTGCAAGGCGCGCAATTTGTTGTGCGTAACCCGAATGCTTCAACCACCTGTGGATGCGGTTCATCTTTCTCGGTGTAACGCAGGATTATTAATCAATTCTGCTTGATTAGCTAACGGCTCAGCCGGCTGCTGAATAAAATCTGAACCCGTTTCTTCATGACGGCACTGCGCGCAGGCTCTTGATTCCACAGCGGTTTCAATTAACTTATTGATTCGAACGAAAAAACTTGACCACTACATCCAGACGCCACACCACCAGCACATCGCCTTCGCGCAACATTCTGAGACAGTTCTCTAACTCCGGGCGAACTGCACTCTTACCGGAAAACTTCTCCTGGAAAATCTCTTTGCAACCAGCTTTTTTCAAGGTATCCAATAGCAGCTCAGGGTTTTGATCCTGGGAAGAAACTCTTGAGTAACCAATCCGCATAAAAAACGCTCGCTATCTTTACATAGAAAAGTTGTAACTACTCAGCGTACTTTATCAAAAATTCCAGCTCACTGAGTAAATGCTGGCAATTGCCCTATAAATACCAACGCCAATGCTTCA
>JAHXHF010000230.1 GCA_025656895.1 gamma proteobacterium symbiont of Bathyaustriella thionipta | reverse complement strand
GTGGCCAAAAATGCAGGCAATTGACTGAATTCGACGGCGGGCGGGGTCATAGCCCCTCGAAAATAGCGAGTTTTCTGCCGGACACTATCTAAGCAGTCATATCAAAGAAAGCTGTGATTGCCATGAACACAGAGGTGAGATGATTGTTTGAGGGGAATGTAAGAGACTTTCTTCCCGAACTCACCCGGCTTGCATAATGTCAGAATCTTTGCTGGTTTTTCTGATATACATGGAAGATAACACCAAGTTACGTTGGTAATCACGTGTTGCGAGTCTGTCACGGTGATCTATGGCGCCATCAACCGCTTCTCTAAGGACGTGAATATCACCCTCGACTACCGCGCCTTTGATAATGACTGTGAATCGTTTGCAGCCAATGCGAATAACGAAGCCGTTAAGAAATTCGCCAAAAACCGGAAGGGCTATCTCTTTCAACATGCAATCAGATATAAAAAAACCGGTTCACTGAAACCGGTTTTTTTATTTATTGGCGGAGAGGGAGGGATTCGAACCCTCGGTACGGGTTAACGCACACACACTTTCCAGGCGTGCTCCTTCAGCCACTCGGACACCTCTCCAAAACTGTATTCTTTCCACCTTCTGCGCTTTTGGCTAACAGCGGGTGGGAGCACGCGGCGTGCTCGTTATGATGGGCTTCCTGCCCATCACCTCTGCAATGAGCCGGCAAGGTTATACTATGCCAGCTGCAAATTCAATTTGTATTGTATTTTCCAGCAGGCTATTTACTGGATAATTTACTTTTTTTCACCGGACTAAAGCCTTACACTCAGCTTTCTTTACAGCTATTCCAGATTTTCAACATGGCTTTGCGCGCAAAAAAACACAAACAAAATTTTTCCATGGCGGAACAGGCCGACAAGCATCAGCTTTATGAAGAGTCGGTTCAGTGTTCCGAGGCTGAAATTGACTTTGTAGAAAGCACTTTCAGGAAAATACGCAAGCGCAAGCCTCAGTTCCTGCGTGAGGATTTTTGCGGTACGGCGGCCGTTTGCTGTGAATGGGTGAAGCGCAATAAAAAATATCACGCCATTGGCGTGGATCTGGACAAGAAGGTTTTGGCCTGGGGTGAAAAACACAATCTTTCCCGGCTTTCGCCCAGGCAGGCGAAGCGAGTTGAGTTGATTCGGGGCGATGTGCTTGAAGTTAACAGTCCGCCGCAGGATATTGTTTCGGCCATGAATTTCAGTTACTGGCTGTTCAAGAAACGGCCTGAACTTTTGCGCTATTTCCGCAGGGTGCATAAGCAGTTGGCTGCGGATGGTGTGTTTTTTCTGGATGCCTATGGTGGCCATGACGCTTTCAAAGAGCTGGATGAGGAACGCGAACTGGATGGCTTTAACTATGTCTGGGAACAGGCCCGTTACAACCCGGTTAATGGTGATTTAAGCTGTTATATTCATTTTGATTTTCCGGATGAATCCCGTTTTGAACGGGCTTTTGAATACCATTGGCGCTTATGGACACTGCCGGAAATACAGGAAATTCTCTACGAAGCCGGCTTTGCCAGGGTTACTGTGTACTGGCAGGGCTGGGACAAGGACGGCGAAGGGGACGGTAACTTCAAGCCGGTGACGCAGGCAGACGCGGATGCGGGCTGGATTTGTTATATCAGCGCGGAAAAATAGTCATAGTAGCTCGAATAGCGGTTATAGAATCTGCTCAGACGCTAAACAGTCCTGCCGATAGCGCAAAATAAAAGCGGCAAGCTGTTGTGGCTGGTTTATATCCATACGGGGTAAAGCGCTTTGCACTTGCAGGTCTGCATCCGCCACCAGTGCAATAATATTTTCGTCCTGCGGAAACAGCAGCGGCTTGCCGGTTGCGCTACGGTGTACTTCTATTTTGGCAAAGGCTTCATGCCGGAAACCTTCCACCAGAATCAAGTCCAGTTGCGCCGGGTCAAACGCTTGCAACAGATCGCGTAACTGCGGCTCTAACGCTTGCGGCTTGTCGATCATAAAAGCCTGGCGTGTCGGTGACGCAATCAGCATTTGCTGCGCGCCCGCCTTGCGCAGTTCGTAACTGTCTTTGCCGGGGGTATCCACTTCGAACTGATGATGCGAATGTTTGATCATGCCTATGCGCAGGCCCTGTTCGCATAACAGTGGCAATACTTTTTTCAGTAAGGTGGTTTTTCCACTGCCACTGTAGGCGGCAAAGCCCAACAGGGGAATGGCACTATGCACAAGGATCTTCCGGCAAATGTTCTGATGGATCCGTGCCAGAGTTGCCGTGCATTCGGGCGGCAATTTCAGCAAACTGCGGTATAAGCTGGTTAAAGGCCTCCACCAGTTGCGGGTCAAAATGCGAGCCGCTGTGACTACAGATGTAATCGACCGCCTGCTGATGATTCCAGGCTTCTTTATAAGGACGTTTACTGGTGAGCGCGTCATATACATCGGCCAAAGCCACAATACGCGCTGCCAGGGGGATATCCTGTCCGCTCTTGCCATAAGGATAACCACTGCCATCCCATTTTTCGTGATGTCCCAGTGCAATCTCTGCGGCCACCATCAGGAAACCGTCTGTGCCCCATTGCTCGCTGATATCATGCAGTGCTTTACCACCAATTTCGGCATGTTGCTGCATGATGCCGCGCTCATCATCCGTAAGCTTCCCGGGTTTCAGTAAGATATGGTCGGGAATGCCTATTTTGCCAATGTCGTGCAATACGGCTGTGCGTTCAACATGCTTCACCCAGGCTTTGCTCAGATTCAGTTCAGGCTGCTGCTGAAAAATATACTGCGCCAGTTTGGCCGAATAAACCTGCATGCGTTCCAGATGACGGCCGGTTTCGGAATCACGCGCTTCTGCCAGCCGTGCCAGTGCAAAAATCAGTGCGTCCCGGCCGCGTACGATCTGCTGGGTGCGATCACAAACCTTTTCTTCCAGATGTTCATTCAGGTCATGCAGCGCGCGATTGCTTTCTGCCAGATTATTTTTCAGACGATTCAGTTGCAGATGGGTTTGTACCCGCGCAATCACCTCTTCCGGCTGAAAAGGCTTGGAAATATAGTCTACCGCACCTTTTTCCAGGCCTTTTACCTTACTTTCGGTATCGTCCAGCGCCGACAGAAAAATAACCGGTATGTCATGCGTTTCTTTATGTCGGCTGAGTTCGTCGATGACTTCGAAACCGTCCAGCCCCGGCATCATGATATCCAGAAGCAGCAACTGTGGAACGACTCTTACCGCAGTACGGATGGCCTGTTCACCACTGGTAGCCGCCAGCAGTTTATAGCCCTGCCCGTCCAGTGTCTGGGATAACACCTGCAGATTGGCGGGGTTGTCATCCACCATCAGTATGGTGTCTTTAGCCTCTGTCTGCTGCGTACTCATGGGTTCAGGCGGTGAACTTTTCGATAGTAGCGATCAATTCCTCTTTTTTAACCGGCTTGGCAAGAAAAGTATTACCGGAAATTTCACTGGCATGTCCGCCGGTTTCTTCATTGGTAACAATGGCGGTCAGAAAGACAAAGGGAATATGTTTCAAAACCGGATCCTGTTTCAGATCAGCGGCTACATCATCACCCGATTTGTCCGGCATCATCACATCCAGAAAAATCATATCCGGGCGGAACTCACGCGCGGCGGTAATGGCGTTTTTTCCTGAATTTTCGGTACGCACCTCATAATTACCCGAGGCTTCTATATTCAGTTTCATCATGCGCGTTAAAGCGGCTTCATCGTCAATCACTAAAATACGTTTTTTCATGTTGCCTGATTCTCCTCAACTGGAAATAGAAGTATAGCCTCTGCACCCTGCTTTTGAGAACGATTCCTCAATAACAGCCAGCCACCGTGCATTTGTACAATATTACGACTGACCGACAAACCCAGGCCGGTGCCCTCTCCCACCGGTTTGGTGGTAAAAAACGGGTCAAACAGGCGGCGCAAATCATGCTCTGCAATACCGCCGCCATTGTCCTGAATAATAATCTGCAAAAGCGGGCGATCACTTAAATGCAGTTTGTCAGGAACATCCAGCAACAGTTCCCGGGAGGCCTTTTCATAACAGGTAATAATGTCTATTTCGCCATTTTTACCGATAGACTGGGTGGCATTCATCAGCAGATTGACCAGTACCTGAGATATTTTGTCCTTATCAGCCATGAATTTGGGCAGCTTGTCTGCAAGCCGTGAATGAACTTTAATATCACGACTTCTGGCTTCATGCCGAATCAGAGACAGACTGGTTTCAATCAGGCGGTTAATATCCACCGCCTGCGCTTCTATTCTAGATTCTCTGGCAAAATCCATCAGCCCTTTTACGACCGTATCAGCCCGCCGTACCGCTTCTGCAATATCTTCCAGAACCTGCTGGTCGGTTTCATTGTGCGGCTCATTATCCAGCAGATATTCTACCCCCAGCTGAATAATAGCCAGCGGGTTCTTGGTTTCATGCGCCACGCCAGCGGCCAGTTGCCCGACCGATTCCATGCGGGCTGCCTGTATCAGTTTTTCCTGTGCCTGTTGCAGTGCCCGATGTGATTGCAGTACTTTATCGTGTGCGCTGCGCAAAGCATTGGCCGCTTTAACGCGTTCGGAAATATCGCGCACCACCAGTACCGAACCTTGAGCATCGGCTTTTCCCTGCACGGCGGCAACGCTGCATTCCAAAGGCAATGGTTCTCCATTATCCCCTCTCGTTTGCGCCTCAAAATGATGCACGGCCGGCTGCCCGGTTTGTTTCAGCATATGATCAATAGGCTCTTTGCTGTCCAGCAGGCTGTCACAATAAACACCGATCAGAGCGTCTGCATCTCCCGCGCGTAAAAGCTCCACCGCAGCCTGATTGGCAAACACGATGCGCCCTTCACTATCCAGCCCCATGACGGCTTCACGCATGGTTTGTAAAACCCGGTCATTCAGCAATTCCAGGCGCGCGTTCTGTTTTTCACGTTGCAATTCCAGTTTACGCAAGCGCAAATGGTTGGTTACCCGCGCCTCCACTTCTTCGGCATTAAAAGGTTTAACGATATAATCCAGTGCACCGGCGCGTAAGCCGTCCACCACATCATCCGGGTGGGATAATGCAGAAAGAAAAATAACCGGAACATCAGCCGTACCTGGATTAGACTTGAGCTCGCGAATCACATCGAAACCACTCATGCCCGGCATGACAATATCCAGCAGAATCAGATCGGGCAGAACTTCCCGTACGATGCTTAAGGCTTCGGCACCGCTGGTTGCTGCCAGAATGCGCCGTTGAGGATTATTCAGTGTGGCTGACAAAATACCCAGATTGGCGGCATTGTCATCCACCATCAGAATGCAGGATTGCGCTTCGGCTGGAGTATTTCGCACGCGGCTTACTGCTGTTTTCTGTGAGTAACGTTCACCGCTGTCTTATTGTTGTTGTTTCTTCTTCAGCTTGTAATGATTGATTTTGGCTTGCAGATTATTCAACAGGCCGTTCATGCCTTCCTGCTGAATCATGGTTGAATAGGTACTGCGGTAATTACTGACCAGACTGACATTTTCAATCACTACATCGTACGCAAACCACTCACCTTCACTGTAACGCAGCTTGTAGTTAACCGGAATCTCGGCTTTATCGGTAATAATCAGCGTATCAACAACCGCCCGGTTACCGCGTACTTTCTCATCTACATAGCGGATTTCCTGGCCGGAATAGGAGCTGATGGTATTCAGATAGCTTTCTTCAATATATTCACTGAAAAAGTCAACAAAACGCTGCTTTTCCTCTTTCGAAGCACGTTGCCAGTTGGTTGCCAGAATACTCTGTGACATGGTTTGAAAATCAAAGTAATAGTTGATAACCGCTTTAATCTCATTGCTGCGATCCTGTTTTTCCTTACTCTGATCAGTAACAATCGTTAATACCTCATCAACAGCCGCACGTACCCGAACAGTGGGTGATTTTTCAATAACAGCCCAGGCAGCCGAGCACATCAATACGCCTAAAACAAATAACAGCAGCAATTTTTTTCTATTCATGATCAGACCTGAAAATATAATCCATTGACAACCGGAAGCAGCCAGGTAAAGCCGTTACCCGACACCCATGCTCAAGCGGAAGATGCAAGCTTGCTTTGCATGTCAGCCAGCAAACCATCCATACCTTTTTTCTGCACGATAGAACGAAAACTGGAACGGTAGTTACTGATCAGACTGACCCCTTCAATAACCACATCATAAGCCTGCCAGCCTCCGGCCCCGTGCTTAAACCGGTAAGAAACCGGAATTTCCTTATCTTTCATAACAATAAAGCTGTTAACCGTTGCTCTGCGGTCCGACATTATTCCGGCCTCTACACGTACCGTTTCACCGTGATAGCTTTCTACTGCGGTGACATAAGTATTCTCTAGTATTTTACGAAACAAACGCATAAATTCTGCTTGTTGTTCTGCATTGGCTTTTTTCCAGTTGACTGCAAGAATACTACGGGACATGGCTTCAAAATCAAAACGACTAGCAATTAATTCACTGATCTGGCTATGCCGGGCGGTGGAATCCAGTGCAGAGTTGTTCAGCACCGCCATCACTTTATCGACCGTCTCCTGCACCTGCTGCTCGGGCAACTCGGCAGCAGCTTGAGATACAGTAAAAAACAATCCCAGCCACACAGCGACCAGTAATTGGATAATAATTTTATTTTGAGTCATCTTGTTTCTCATGAGACCTGACCTATGATTTTTCGGTTTCAAAAATATATTTACTGATGAGTTCTTCCAGGCTTACGGAAGATTCCGTTTCGTAAATGGTATCACCGTCTTTCAGGATAATATCTGCACCGCCAGGGGTCAGTTTAAGAAACTTCCCGCCAATAAGACCGGTACTGCGTACCGAGGCAATGGTATCTTCCTGCAATTTAACCTCATCCGGCAATGAAAGTGTGACCACGGACTCATAGGTTTCAGGATCAAATACAATCGATTTTACCCGCCCTACTTCTACCCCCGCCAGTTCTACCGAGGCATCATTTTTTAATCCTGAAGTATTGATAAAGCGTGCTGTTAATTCGTAATGACCTTTATTATAGGTCTGCAAACCGCCCAGTTTGACTGCCAGAAAAGCAAAGCTCAACAGCCCCACCAGCAGAAAAAAACCAACGATCACTTCTGTGTTAAAGCGCTTCATAACTCTTCACCTTGACCCCATACGTAGCAAAAATTTCATAACATTACCGCCCCGACCAGGTAGTCACCAAACAAAATGGCAATAGAGGATAACACCACTGCATTGGTGGTAATTCGGCTGACACCTTCCGCCCCATAAGCTCCCTTGCGATCATAGTGCAGGAAAAAACCCATGGTGGTCGATACCCAGGTGATGGTCAGTCCGAATAACAGCGATTTATTCAAACCCATCATAATATCGTTCCATTCGACACCCGCATACATGCTGTCAAAATAAGCACCACTGCTAAGGCCGAAAACAACCACACCGACCACATAGCCGCCCAGTATCCCGATCACATCAAAAACCGAGGTCAACAGGGGAACCGAGATAATGCCGGCAATAATCTTGGGAGCAATCAGGTAGCGGTAAGGATCAATGGCCATACATTCCAGCGCATCAATCTGTTCACTGGTACGCATAATACCAATCTCGGCGCACATGGCCGACCCCGCCCGTCCAATCACCATCAGAGCGGTCATGACCGGCCCCAGTTCACGTACCAGCGCCAGCGCTGTGGCCGAACCGAGCAAATCGATAGAGCCGAAACGCTCCAGCGTGTTGTAGAACTGCAGGGCCAGTACCATGCCGGTAAAAAAACCGGCTACCAGAATAACGAACAGTGAACGTGCGCCAATAAAAAGGATCTGGCGTGTAATTAAATGTAACTTATAGGGTGGCTTGGCGATGCCGGTAAGCGCGTAGAATAGCAGCATGGCCGAACGGCCAATCTGTTCGGTTATGTACAGGAACTGATCGCCAAGACGGCCCAGCCATTTAACAACAAACATTCTGAACAGCCTCCGTGGCAGCCGCATGCAGACAGACGGATTTGAAACAACAGCTATTCATTGTCGGCTCACCCTGTCCCCGGTCAGTTGAGAGAGATAGCGATCAACATCAAAAGCTTCACTGCGAGGCTTGCGCTTCAGCATATCCTGAATATGTTGATTATCCGAGGCCTGTACTTCTTCCACACTACCGGTCATCAATATTTTTCCTGCATGCAACAGGGTAATGCGGTCGGCAATACGGAAAGCGCTTTCCAATTCATGCGTGACCACTACGATGGTGGTTTGCATGGCATCACGGATACGCAGAATGAGTTCATCCAGCTCTGCCGAGGTAATCGGGTCAAGACCGGCTGAAGGTTCGTCAAAAAACAATAACTTGGGATCCATGATCATGGAACGGGCAAAAGCGGCGCGTTTGATCATGCCACCGGAAAGTTCGGCCGGCATCAGGTTTTCGGCACCGCCCAGATTGACCATTTCCAGTTTCATGCGCGCCATAATACGCATGGTGTTCGGATCCAGCCGGGTATGCTCACGCAAGGGCAGGCACACATTTTCACCTACTGTCATGGAACCGAACAGCGCACCCCCCTGAAAAGCCACACCCATTTGCCGGCGCAGTTCAACCAGTTGCTTGCGGTTGCTGCGGAACAGATCCTGCCCCAAAAGTTGCACGCTGCCACTGCTGGGTGCTTTCAATCCCAGCAGACAACGCATCAGCGTGCTTTTGCCGGAACCACTGCCGCCCATGATAACCAGTATCTCGCCCTTGCGGACATCAAGATTAATACCATCATGCACACATTTATCACCAAAATGTGTGACCAGATCGGAAATATGAATAAGAGAATTACCGGCCATTACAGGCAAAAGTACATCGGTTGATCAGGCATTGATAGCCGCATCGATACTTTCATGTATTGAGAAAACAGAATCCAGACGGGTTAGCTTGAGTACTTGCATGGCGGCATCCTGCACATTGGCCAGCAAAAACTGTTTTTTATGATCACGGGCATGTTGCAAGCCTTCAACCAGACTGGCCACACCGGAGCTGTCAATATAGCTGATACCACCCATATCCAGAATCAAATCACCGCTGTCATCCAGTACCTGTAATATTTTTTTACGCAGATCGGGGGAACAGTGAAAATCGACTTCGCCTTCCACCGCCAGAATGGTATATCCGTCACGCTCACTTAACTCTACTTGCATTTTAACGCTCCCCTTCGGGCAATGTTTTTATCATTTGCAGGATGTTACCGTTTTTTACATCCTGATGCATTACTTCATCCATAATACTGGAAATCAGATGCACTCCCAGCCCGCCGGGGCGTATGTCATCCAGATCTCGCGACCTGATTTTAGACGGATCGCAAGGCGGCGCAAAATCGATAACGCGAAAAATCAGTTGCTCATCGCCCCGTTCTATTTCCAGCACAATCTCGCCGGCTTGCTGTTCGGGATAGGCGTGGCGTATGACATTACTACAGGCTTCATCCAGTGCCAGTACAACCGCATTCAGGTATTCCGCGTCATTGACAACAGCCTGCAGGGCATCGCGTACCTGATCACGCATAGCGCGAAGCTCGGCAGAATCTGCATTAAACCGGTAACGCAGCAACATGGTTTCCGCAAGACTCACGCTTTTATCTCCATAGCCACCAGTGCGGCATCATCACGCAAGCGCCCACCACCCCATTGAGTGGCCACATCCACCGCCTTATTCACACTGTCTTCGAGAGGTTTTTGCAGGTTATCCAGCAATAAGTCACACAAACGCTGACGACTGAATTCCTCACCCTGTTCATTGCGTTCTTCATGCAATCCATCCGAGTGCAGATAAACCCGGTCACCCGGCTCCAGTTGCAGGCTGCTACTGGCATATTCGCTGTCGGCAAACATACCGGCCGCTATCGCCGGAACATCATAAAAGCGCGCTTCACCCTGTCGTGCATGAATGACCAGCGGGCCGGGGTTACCGGCGCTGATATACTGAAACCGATGACTGTGGCTGTCATAAACGCCGTACAGCAGGGTGAAATACAGCCCGCCGAAAGCTTTCATGGGAAAACGCTGATTCAGGGAAGCGGCCAGCCTGGCCGGCTCCAGCAGCAAATTACGCCCGCGTTCTTCCGCCGCCTGCTGGGCAATATGATTGGCTACCGAGACGGCCAGCAATGCCGAAGATACGCCATGACCGCAGGCATCCATAATCCAGGGCGCGTACAGCCCCTGCCCCAGATCCATCACCTGCAGGGCATCTCCTGCCAGGGCATCACAAGGTTGATAACGCCAGGCAAAAACCACCTTGTCAGATTGCGGTAATTCCAGCGGTAACAAACCCCGTTGAACTTCCGCTGCGGTTTGCATGTCCCGCTCGATCTGGCTGTTTTTTTCTTCCAGTTCGGCATTGCGTTTGGATAAACTGTCTTCCAGTTGACGCAATTTCAAATGGGTATTGACGCGCGCCACCACCTCTTCGGCCTGAAAAGGTTTCGCTATGTAATCAACCGCGCCCAGCTCAAAACCTTTCTTGATTACCCCCATGGCTCAGCCATGCTCAACAACCGCTGAGGCATTGGAGGTGTACGTAGTGCAACATAAGCAAGCCTTGGGATCATATC
>JAHXHF010000020.1 GCA_025656895.1 gamma proteobacterium symbiont of Bathyaustriella thionipta | reverse complement strand
ATAAGTTATTTCTATCGGTAGCATGAGCATGCTTATGAATGGTTTTTGCCAAACAAGATTCTTAAAAAAACAGTGAAACTTCAGTTTTGTATTCAACCCGTTTCTATGACAGTGCTGAATTTCTCGGCTTTCGGCAAATCAGTGAACAGGAAAAAAACGTGGAAGATCAGGAGACTTTCAAACTATCTCCCCTGCATCATTTTGTGCGCCATCCCTGGTACTTTTTTGCTCTGGTCATGATCTGGACACGCGACATGAATAGCCTGATGCTGGTTAGTGCCATCCTGCTGAGCCTGTATTTCATCTTTGGCTCACGCCTGGAAGAACGCAAGCTGATTCAATATCACGGCAAGGTTTACCGTGAATATATGAACCATGTCCCCGGCGTTTTTCCATTACCGTGGAAAATATTGAGCCACGCACAAGCACAGAAACTTATGCACTCTGCCGACTCAAACAACCGTCACTAACACCGCCTGTGGCGAAAACTATCCAGCACTGACACGATCATCGCGTTCCGGGTGAAACATCCAGGTTAATAATTTCATAGCGTTGCAGTTGTTTCTGCAAATCTGATTTCAGCACAGCCATGACCGGAAAAACATCTTTTCTTAAACGCGTTGCCTGCTGTTGCAGTTTTTTTTGCACGAAGGCTTTCGAGAAAATCTTGTTATCCAGCTTGTCCAGTAAATCATCAATATTCTGGTGATAACGCCGCACTCCGGTGATGATTTTTGCAGGCATCTGAAAAGTGACAGAAGACTCGCCCATTACATCCCAGATATAGTTTGAAAAATCGGGTCTTCGTTGCGGCACATAGCGGATCTCCGGGTTTTACAATTCAGCAATAAACTGCTCAAGAGCTTGCAAATTATCATCCAGCTCGGCTTTGAGCGACTCATTCATATAGTAAAGATCACGCTGATTGACCAGTTGCTCATAACGCAGGGCTTCCATCAAGCCGACACTGGCAGCCAGATAGACACCCACGATGGTGGACGCAATGACAACCGATTGTGTTAGCCAGAATTGGCCCATGCTGCCCGGCTTAAAAGCCCGTTTAAAGGGTTGCTTCAACATATTTGCATTGATTATTGCCATAAAAACATCCTGGTAAAATACCCTGAGATTCAGGGCATTGAACGTATCTTTGTTGCTACTCAGTGAGTAATAAAATATAAAGAGTAACGGCTCAGCTAACTGTTGAAAGCAGTCCGATCAAGACAAAAACTGTGAGTTAATCCTGTAAATTAGTATTTTTTGAACATAACCCAAGGGTGTTTTCTTCGGGCATACAGCTGGCTGATTTCAGCGCTTAGCTGAGTCGTTACGAGTCTTTTTGTATTGTATTCAAAAGCCCTGCTGACGCTTCTTCCACCATGTCAAACACTCGCTCAAAACCACCTGCTCCACCGTAATAGGGATCGGGCACTTCACTCTCCGGCCGGTCAGTTGCATATTCCATAAACAGTTGTAGCCGCTGGCGATATTCAGCCGGACACTGCTGATACAGAATCTGGTAATTATCTTCATCCATCGCCAGCACATAATCAAAACGGGAAAAATCATCCCTATCCACACGCCGGGCGCGTTGAGTGCTTAAATCAACCCCCCGCTGGCGGGCTGTATCCTGCGAACGGGCATCCGGCTGTTCACCAATATGATAAGCATGCGTACCGGCCGAATCGACAAGAATATGATCCGACAAGCCCGCATCAGCCACCGCTTTTTCAAACACACCATGCGCGGTGGGAGAGCGGCAAATATTACCCATGCAAACAAAAAGCACCCTGATTTTTTTCATAACGTCGTCAGCCTCTCGCAGCCGTTGTTGTACGAATCAGGCTGTATTCTACATAAATACCCAGCGAATGGCAGACAGAAATACGCTTATCAGGAGTGATCCCGAGCGGGCCAATCCGGTATTGGCCACACCCGGGGCAAAGGTTTTTTCAAGGAAAAAACCGGCGGGCAGATCAGGGTGCCGCAGTGCAACTGACCGGCCCGTCGGACACCTGCGGATAACAACGGTTCGGCTGGATTTGCCATGCAGCACCCAAAGAACCCATGCTCTTGCGCACACGAATATTGTGATTCATTTCATCCACAAACATCTGACCGCTGGAATGATCCCGGATGAGTAAATCGGCACGGCCATCACCATTATAATCAGCCACCCGTTCAACCACCCTATTCAGGTCAAGCGCACCAATACTGCTGCCAACCCGTTGATTATGATTCATTTCATACAGATACAACTGACCGGTATTTTTATTTCGAATCACAATATCGGCTTTACCGTCCCCGCCCAGGTCCGCGACGGCGATGACCACCCAATTCAGTGACAAGCCGCCGATATTACTGCCAAAGCGTGAGCTGCCATTCATTTCATACAGATACAATTGGCCACTTGTTTTGTTGCGTAGCACAAGATCTTCCTTGCCATCACCACCCAGGTCACCCATGCCGGCCACTTCCCAGGTCAGAGCCAGGCCACCTATATTGCTGCCATTACGAATATTGCCGTTCATTTCATACAGCCACAGTTGGCCATTAAGCTTATTACGCAACACAATGTCATCTTTGCCATCACCACCCAGATCAGCAATGCCGGCAACCTCCCAAGCCAGACTCAGACCACCAATATTGCTGCCGGTACGCTGGTTATGGAACATTTCATACAGGTATAACTGCCCGCTGACATGATTGCGCAACACAATATCGGCTTTACCATCACCACCCAGATCACCCACGCCGGCAACGTCCCAATCCAGTGACAGACCACCTATATTGTTGCTGGCTATGATCTGCTCAGCATCCATTTCGTACAGCCACAGTTGGCCGGAGTCTGTATTGCGCAGAAGAATATCGGCCTGACGGTCACCACCGAAATCATCATCATTTGCAGGTGCTGCCAAATCTCCGCCCAGTTTATTGCTATGGCATTCCACACAACCCACCTGATAACCTTTTTTAAAGTTGATGGTGAAATTATCAACTTCCTGCCCCGGACAAAAAGTACCGTTTTCACATTCGACCACATAGCTGCGATCAACCGAGACTTTGGACAATACCGTGCCCAGACCATCCGCACCGTGGCAGGCTGCGCAGGCCAGTTTCCCCGTAGGCAAGACGCTGTTTATACTCAGAATATCAGCATCTCCACTGTCTCCATCGGTTTCACCGTCACCATCACTTTCTACCAGTGATTTATGACCACCATCGACAAACTTTTGCGCCACCACACCCACCGGGTGCATGCCGTGCGGACCATCCAGATTAACCCCCAGATCCCCATCCGCATGACAACTGTTGCATTCAGTAATGACACCGCTATGCCCCTGAATCTGTTGTGCAGCCACATTATCATTGGCCCAGAAATTGGCATTCGGCCAGATGGCATGAGTTGAGCCGTGGCAGCCTTCACAAAATACCCCGCCATGCCCTTTACTCAAACGGTACAGCATGGGAGCGCCGGAAGGCTGTGTGTTCTCGGCAAAGCGTTTATTGTCAGGAACAACAGGCTTCGCTTTTTTATCATTACTGATCCAGGCCTGCAGCAGTCGAATACTGTTATCGGCCGAGCCAACCGCACCGGGACGGTTATGCATATTATCGTTAGCATCACCACTGTGGCATGAACCACAACCCGGCTCGTTCGCCCAGGGCACACGGGGCGTAGCCGCATTCGTAAAAAAGTCTGACGCCAGCTCGAATTTGCCCGGATTCTGTGGAGATACATTGCCACTGAAATCATCACCCACCTGAGCCATATTGCCGTGGCAGTCCTGACACACGACATCCGCAGATGCCATGGCGCCACGCAGGCAGGTATTGCGTTTACCTGGATGGCATTGATAACAGGTGTCCAGCACAATGCCGCCTGCCAATTGTGGATCTCGTTTGTTACCGGCTGAATCTATAGGCGCTGGCATAGCCGGGAATAAAGCATTGTTATCCAGATCAGTAACGGTCGCGTGGTGGCTGTGCATCACATTCGACATGGATTTATTTTTAACCTGATCCCGCCCATTCGATGGATTACCCGGCTGACCCGGCTGATCATTTTCCGGCCCGCTCGGCCCAACCTGCGCCAGATCCAGAGCCGGCGTGTAATGGCAGGTCTGACACACTATGGGAGTCGTATTTTCCAGATTGGTGGCATGTTTCTGATCATGCAGGCGCAGAATATTAATATCGGCCGCATATTCCTGACTGACCGCCAGCGGTACATCACCATAATTGGGATCTTCAAAGGCGGTCGCTACCGCTCCCTTCTGGCGTCCGCTAGCCGCTCCATTGCCACCGTCTTCAACCGCCGCATGACAGGCCTGGCAATTGGCCTCACCCGAAATCGGCGTAACCGTATCAACCGTGGCCAGAACGCTGCCCTGATTGCTGACCGCCTGCACCCGCAATAAGGGATAGGCATTTTCCAGACCCTTGTCATCAAAGGTTGACAAGGGAATACCGGCCGCTTCAAACCAGTTCACATCAGACGCGGTATATCCAAAGGGGAAATTAATAAAGAATGGCATCTGAGCGACAAACTGCCCAAACGGCTGCGGTTGATTATCCGAGTAAGGTTGCGCCACTCCCGGCATTGCCTGCTGATCGGCCACCAGTTGCCCGTCACCCAGATACAAACGCTCAACATCCGGAACCGGCAGACCCACGCCGGCAGCCGGACTGAAAGCATCCAGAATTCCGGGAGGATAAAAAGGCCGGTAGGCCTTCAGCGCAATGCTTTCGGTCGAACCACTGACGCTGTCCCAAAAATTGGTTTTATAAACCTGATTGCCGACAATGCTGGATAACAGCGCTTCACCGCCCGCACCCAGTCCGCTCAAGGCCGGATCATTAATATTGGATGCGGCAGAATAACGCACGCCAATACCATCACTTTCGGTTAAAATCTGCGGATCACTGCCTTTCAGCAGAATCTGCGCGTGTACCACATTGAAAGGCGGAAGAATACTGGAAACACGGGTATCCAGGTCACCGCAATGCATACCCAGATCATTAGTCGCAAAAATCGCGTAACTATTATTACCGGCCCCACCGCTTCCCGGCTGCGGTTGTTGCGTGACAGCACTGCTGACACCGGCCTGACTGGTCGAATTGATGGATTCAGCAGCCGATGCTGCCGACCAGCCCAAAAAAGGCAATAATCCGATTAAAGCATATTTAAAGATCAAAGATTTTCTGCCTGTACATTCAGTGTGCTGCCTGGCTCGCATAGCTGTTTCCTCTGTTATAAGCTGCTTCATGCCTGTGTCAGTGACAACACCGACACGATCAAGCGAAATTCATGCATTAGATGACAGCCTAGCAAACCCGGCTTAAGTGAAAATTAACAAAAAATTTTCAAACGCATCCATACTTGTCAGGCATCAACCCCGGCTGGCGCTAGGAGTCTTACTCAATCTGGTACACTGAAGGGCAATAATGCAGGGCCTTTATTTGAAGATATGCCATGACCTCATCCAACCAGCAAAAGCAGCCCTATGATTTTTCGGCTAAATATAATGAGATTCATGCACATGCCTATTTCCACAAACACCGGCATGGCTTATGGCGAAAACTGAGCCACTGGCGTGAGCAACAGGTTTGTGCCCGCGCCCTGCAACTGGCCGGCAACCCCGCCAGCGTGCTGGATATACCCTGTGGCACCGGCAGATTCTGGGAACTGCTGTGTAAAGACCCTGCGCGCAAACTGTACGCGGCGGATAACAGCCGCGATATGATGAATCTGGCGCTGAAATATCGCCCGCCTGCCATTTCGTCGCGTTTTCAAACCTGCCAGGCCTCTGTGTTCGATTTGAAATTTGCCGATAATTTTGTTGAAAATGTATTTTGCATCCGCTTGCTGCACCATATGAAAACGCATGAAAACCGCATCAGGCTGTTACAGGAAGCCGCCCGGGTTGCCTCAAACAGTGTGATCGTATCGCTGTGGGTGGATGGCAATTACAAGGCCTGGCGGCGGCAAAAACTTGAGGCAAAAAGAGGGCTTAAAAACAGCGGCAACCGCTTTGTGCTGGCAGCCGCAATCTTTGAAGACGAGATTGCCCAGGCCGGCATGCAGATTACCGCCAAACTGGACTTTTTACCCCGTTATGCCCTGTGGCGAACCTATGTGCTGAAGGTCAACTGAAGCGGCCGGCCATGTATGAATTACAGGCAGAAAAATGCAAATAATGACGAATGATGGCAATTGCTCGCAAACGCTGGACTCTATGCAGGCAGTTTTGCACAATCTGATCTGAGCAGGCCATACAACGGAGATGACGGGTGGGAAAAACCATAATCATCGTAGAAGACGAGGACAACATCCGCCGGAATTATTGTGACATGCTGCGCAGGCATGGCTATCAGGCCAGCGGTATCGCAACGCGCGCGGCGGCTGTGCAAGCTTTTCAGCAGCCGTTGCCGGATCTGGTGATTCTGGATATTGCCCTGCAGGATGATGCCGATGCCGGTTTTGAACTGTGTCGCCTGTTACGTAACCGTTCGGATTCATTGCCCATCCTTTTTTTAACCGCCCGTGACAGTGACATAGACGCAGTTTCCGGCCTGCGCCTGGGCGCGGATGATTATCTCACCAAAGACATCAGCCTGGTGCATCTGATGGCACGGATCAGCGCCCTGTTTCGGCGTGTGGATGCCTTACAAAATAATGTTTCGGATACAGCTCAGATCAACAACGGCCCGTTAAGCCTGAATAGTGATCAAATGACCGTTAGCTGGAATCATCGGGAAATTGACCTGACGCTGACCGAATTCTGGCTGGTGCATTCTCTGGCAAAGCGACCCGGGCATGTGCGCAGCCGCGAGCAATTGATGGAAGATGCCAATATTTATGTGGACGCGGCCACCATCAGTACCCACATTCGTCGTATTCGCAATAAATTCCTGAAAAATGATGCCGGCTTTGATGCCATAGAAGCCATCTACGGACTGGGTTACCGCTGGTTGCCGCATCATGGCAGCTCATAAACGCCGTTTTTATCACAGCATCGGCTTCAAGCTGCTGCTGCTCACCCCTACTCTGTTCGCTATTCCCTGGGCCGGATATCTTTATATAGAGGAAACCGAGTCTTTTCTGCAGCGGGCGCAACAATCACTATTAATGAATCAGGCACAGGCCGTTGCCATGCTGCTGCATCATCGCAGTGACTGGTTTGACCAGCCCATAGAGCTGGAAACCAGCCGCCATGATTACAACACCATCCACGCGCATCGCCTGCAAGCCCCCATTCAGCTGGATGGCTATACCGAAGACTGGTACAGCTATGAACGAATGCTGCGCCACTACGGACAGGAACATGCCTTGCTGGCAGCCAAACAGCCCAGCCTGTCATTCGAGCACATGGCCGGCGTCTGGCAGCAGCATCTTTATGTGCTGTTCAAGGTGCATGATGACCAACTCGTGTACCGCAAACCGGGATCACGTCGACTGGATCAGAATGATCATCTCATTATTGTGCTGGAAACACCGCAAGGTGAACGCCGCCGCTATCTGCTGGCCACCTCGGCACCCGGCTGGGTCAGCGCTTTTCTTATGCCGAATAACAAACGCAAACATCTGCCACTCAGCCCCGAGGTACGCATAAAAGGAGAATGGCAGGAAACCGGTGATGGCTATACGCTGGAAATTCGCCTGCCCTTATCCATGTTCGGTTCACGTCTGGGCTTTGCCATAGCCGATGTGGATGACCCGCAAAGCCGGCAGATAGAAGCCATCATCGGCACCACCGGTAGCCGTACTATTGATGATATTGGCCTGGTCATTACACCCAATCCGGAAATCGAGCGGGTCATTGATTCCATCGAGCATGAAAACGCACGCATCTGGGTACTGAATCGCAACGGTCGCGTGTTGGCGCAGCGCGGGCAGCTGCAGTTTCAGCCCCGGCAAGACAAAGAAACAGCCACACCATTTCTATCGGCACTTTACCGGCTGATATTGCGCCAGCCCAAGCAATATTTTGATGATGATCTGCAAGGTTCCGAAATTCTTTCCGGCAGTGAAGTAAAAGCCGCTCTGGCCGGCCATGCCGAATTTCGCCGGCGTCAGTCAGCCGACAAACAGGCGGTTATTGTATCGGCCGCCTGGCCGGTAAAATCGGGCAAAAGTATCATCGGTGCGGTGCTGGTGGAACAAAGCACCAACCAGATTCTATCTTTACAAAATCACGCACTGGAACGTCTGTTTACCTTCACATTAGGACTTTTCGCACTCACCGCACTGCTTTTGCTTGGCTTTGCCACACGCCTGGCACGGCGTATTCGCGCCTTGCGCAACAAAATCAATCAATCGGTCAGCCCCGATGGCCGCATTATCGGCCAGTTACAGCCGGCACGATCAAAAGATGAAATCGGTGACCTGCAGCGAAGTTTTGCCAGTGTGTTGACACGCCTGAGTGAATATAACGACTATCTGGAAAAAATGGCCTCACGCATGGCGCATGAGCTGCGCACCCCGCTGGCCGTGGTCAAGTCATCACTGGAAAACCTGTCCCTGCAGCAAAGCGATGCCAAGGGTCAGGTTTATATCCATCGTGCCCTGCAAGGCAGCGAACGCCTGTCACTCATCATTCAACGCCTGCGGGAAGCCAGCCGACTGGAACAATTGATCAGCCAGGCGCAGCCGGAAGCTCTGCCACTGGGTGATTTTATGCGTACCCTTTGCAGCAGCTATCAGGCCAGTTATCCACAGGTACAGTTTAATTGCCAGGAAATCAGTGACATGCGGGTTTTAGCCTGCGCAGACCTGCTGGCACAGGCATTGGATAAACTGATCGAAAATGCCATCGACTTCCATGCAGAAGGCAGTGAAATCCAGGTGCAATTGCAACAACAGGGCTCACAAGCTGCCATTCGTATTATCAATCATGGCCCAGCTTTACCCGCAGGCCCCACTAATGACCTGTTTACCTCAATGGTATCCCTGCGCAAAAAAACCGCTGAAGAACCGCATCTGGGGCTGGGGCTATATCTGGTCAAGCTGATCGCAGAATTTCATCAGGGCAGCACGCATGCCGAAAACCTGGCCAACGGCCATGGCGTCCGTATCGGTATAGACCTGCCTCTATCCACTTAGACCCGGATATTTCTCCCGGTTGCTCTGAATTGGAGCCATGCTCGTTCATGATGATTCAGCGAATATTAGCAAAGTACGAAGGCTAAGCGGGTTGCGCTGAATATTGTATTCTATAATTCGTACTCCTCACCTAATACCTTCTGGCTTTCTTCCAGGATAAAATCCAGAAATGTGCGCGCAACTAATGAGAGCTTGCGGCCTTTAAGATGTACCGCATACCAGCGCCGTTTTATCGGGAAACCTTCCACATTGAGCACCGTCAGTTTGTTTACATCGCGCTCCAGCTGCACGCTGTGTAATGACAGTACGGCAATGCCAAGGCCCGCCATAACGGCCTGTTTCAGTGCCTCACTACTGCCCAGCTCCATATAAGGCTCAATCTCAAGCCCATGCTTCTTCATTAGATTATCAAATGCATAGCGGGTACCGGAGCCCTGCTCACGTATCAAAAAGCGCTGATTTGCCATTTCTTCCATGGTAATGTTTTTTTTGTTGGCCAGCGGGTGATCAGCCGCTGCGACTATACCCAAAATATTATTGAGGAACGGATATGCTTCCAGATTGTCGTCTTCAGGTATCTGTCCCATGACAACAAAATCATCCTCGTTATTTAACAGCCGTTCGATGACACGCGCCCGGTTAGTAAATTTTAATTTTGGCTCAACATCAGGATATCTCTGCAAAAATACTCCTAACAGGTTCGGTAAAAAATATTTAGCCGTGGTAACAACCGACATCTGCAGACTGCCTTTTACCGTTCCCTGTAATTCTTCGATCGAACTCGATAATTCTTTTACCCTGTTCAGTATGTCTACACTGGCTGAATACATGGTTTTACCGGCAGCCGTCGGGAATGTTTTTTTGCCGACCTGCTCAAACAAAGGCATCCCCACCTGTGCTTCCAAACGTTTAATCTGAATAGAAACAGCAGGTTGAGTGAGAAACAGCTCTTCAGCTGCGCGTGTGTAACCGCCTAATCGTGAGACGGCTTCAAACAGTCGTAATTGTTGTAGTGTTAGATGCATACAAATACCTATAAACAATAGTATATGTAATTTATAACAAAAACTAATTTATATAAATAGTTATTCGAGGCTATATTACAACTCCTCCTGAATGAGGTGAAAAATATCCAGCTCGCTTTCATTCAGGAATAATTTCTGGCTCTGGTTATTTCCCGGATGGGATTCCAGGGTTCGCCAATAAGTGACTTATGAGGAAAACAACATGGCTAAAGTTTATGACGCCGGTGTAAAAGAATACCGCGAGACGTATTGGATGCCCGACTACACACCAAAAGATACTGATCTTCTGGCTTGTTTCAAAATCACTCCACAAGATGGTGTACCACGCGAAGAAGTTGCGGCTGCGGTAGCTGCCGAATCATCTACAGGAACCTGGACAACGGTATGGACCGATCTGTTAACTGACCTTGATTACTATAAAGGTCGTGCTCGGTAGGTGTCAACATACTTTTCGCCTAAATGCTTCATTTAAGCAGCAAGTTTCATGTCAGCCCCTTGCTGGTTTTCATTGACAGGATT
>JAHXHF010000365.1 GCA_025656895.1 gamma proteobacterium symbiont of Bathyaustriella thionipta | reverse complement strand
ATCCCAAGGCTTGCTTATGTTGCACTACGTACACCTCCAATGCCTCAGCGGTTGTTGAGCATGGCTGAGCCATGGGGGTAATCAGGAAAAATTATATTCTGCTAGATATAGCGCATTATTAGTGTATATTTTGTCACTGACGGTCTTTTTCAAGTGTAAGCGCTCATGCCCCAGCCTCATCAGCACGACGTTCTTATCATTGGCAGCGGTGCTGCCGGTCTTAGTCTGGCCCTGCGCCTGGCAGAGGACCTGAAGATCGCCATCATTTCCAAATGCGAATTAACCGAAGGCAGCACCCGCTACGCACAGGGAGGTATTTCTGCAGTACTGGACTCTACCGACAGCCTCACCTCCCACACACAAGACACCATAAAAGCCGGCGCAGGCTTATGCGACCCCGCCACAGTGGAACTGGTTGTATCACACGGCCCGTCCAATATTGCCTGGTTACAACAGCAAGGCGTACATTTTACCGAAGACCAGACAGCCACGAACAATCCCGGCCTGCACCTGACGCGCGAAGGGGGCCACAGCCACCGCCGGGTCATTCATGCCGCCGATGCCACCGGCAAAGCGCTGCAAACCTCATTAGAACAGCAGGTTCGCCAGCGCAGTAATATTCAGATATTTGAATTCTACAACAGTATTGATCTGATTTCCGGTAGCAAGGTCGGATTAAACGATAATCGTTGTCTGGGAGCCTATATCCTCAACCGCAAATCCGGCCATGTGGAAACCTTCAGTGCGCGTGCCACCGTACTGGCTACCGGTGGCGCCAGCAAGGTGTACCTGTATACCAGCAACCCGGATGTTTCCACCGGCGACGGCATTGCCATGGCCTGGCGGGCGGGCTGTCGTGCCGCCAATATGGAGTTCATGCAGTTCCATCCCACCTGTTTATACCATCCGCACAGTAAATCATTTCTGATTACCGAAGCCATTCGGGGTGAAGGTGGAAAATTACTGCTGCCGGATGGTGAGCCTTTCATGCATCGTTTTGACGAGCGTGCCGAACTGGCGCCACGGGATATTGTGGCGCGCGCGATAGACCATGAAATGAAACGTCTTGGCAGTGATCATGTCCTGCTGGACATCAGTCATCGTCCGGCTGATTTTATCAAGCAGCATTTTCCAACGGTGTATCAGCGTTGCCTGTCCTTTTCCATTGACATCACACGTCAAGCCATACCGGTTGTACCGGCGGCACATTATACCTGTGGCGGTATTGTTACCGACCATCAGGCACAAACCGATATACCTGCGCTCTATGCTATTGGCGAAACAGCCTATACCGGTCTGCATGGTGCAAACCGCATGGCCAGTAACTCATTACTTGAATGCCTGGTATTTGGTGAACTGGCGGCCAAAAGTATCAGCCGCTCACTGGCTGTCAAAAAGCCTTTGATCAAGCCACCGGCCTGGGATGAAAGCCGCGTAACCGATTCCGATGAAGAGGTCGTAGTGTCGCACAACTGGGATGAACTGCGACGCTTTATGTGGGACTATGTAGGCATAGTACGCAGCAACAAGCGACTGCAGCGGGCCCAGCGTCGTATTGATTTACTACAACGTGAAATTATTGAATATTACAGCCACTTTCGCGTCACCTCCGATCTGCTGGAACTGCGTAATCTGGTGGATGTCGCCCATCTGATTGTAGGCTCGGCTCGGCGGCGCAAGGAAAGCCGGGGCCTGCATTATACGCTTGATTTTCCGCAACGGGATGATGATAACCAGCAGCAAGCCACTGTTCTGATTCCAGATAGCTATCGCCATCGGTCTTCTGACTGAGAGAGTGACAACTCGCTGTGGTTACCCGAGGAACAGCCCGTTCAGGCCGGTCAAAATCAAACCATCACAGAGTGATTATTGATTTTGACCGAGTATAGGCACAGCCTGTTCCATCAAACGATGTACGCACAACATGCCCTCCTCCAGATTCGCCTCTATTTCCTGCAGGGAAATCTCGCCCGGGCTTTTACCGGCCGCCCAGTTGACCACCAAGGCAAGCGTGGCGTAGCACAGACCGAACTCACGTGCCAGAGCGGCCTCCGGCATACCGGTCATACCGACCAGATCACAACCATCCTGTTCCATGCGATGAATTTCCATAGCAGTTTCCAGGCGCGGGCCTTGCACGGCTCCATAAGTGGCATGCGTCTGCACCTGCTGAGCCGATTTCTGCGCTCCTTGAATCAACGCCTGACGCACCGCTTCACAATAAGGCCGGGTAAAGTCGATATGAGTCACTTTGGTCAGATCATTTTCAAAAAAAGTTTGATGCCGTCCGTACGTATAATCAATAATCTGATCCGGAACCGCCAGCACACCAGGCTCCATATTACCGGTAATACCGCCAACGGCCGCGACCGAAATCACATTACAGACTTCGATACTTTTAAGCGCCCATATATTGGCTCGATAATTGATTTTATGCGGTGGAATGGTGTGCCCGGGACCATGACGAGGTAAAAACACCACCGGAACACCAGCCAGCAAACCATGCATCAGCGGAGCCGAGGCTTCACCATAAGGGGTATGAATGACTTCCTTGCGTGTAATTTGCAAGGATTTAAGCCGGGAAAAGCCGGAGCCACCAATAATAGCAATTTCAGTCAAGTATGTTCTCCTTCCTGCCGCACTGCGTAGATTCCGGCCGCATTACGTAGATAGCCTTTATAATCCATACCATAACCAAACACATAACGGTCATCCACCTCAAGACCGACATAGTCGGCTGCAAAACCGATATTGCGCTGATGATTTTTCTTTACCAGTACCGCGCTCAGAACACGACTGGCACCCGCCTTGTGACAATAGTTTGCCACCGCATCCAGCGTAATACCCTCATCCAGAATATCATCCACCAATAAAATCACTCGGGCCTGCAAAGGCGTTTGCGGCTCATGCAACCATTCCAACTCATCCCCGCATGTTGTATTGCGATAACGTGTAGCATGCAGATAATCCATTTCCATAAGCAGATTCAAGCGTGTAGCCAGATGCCCGGCAGTAATCACACCGCCATTCATCACACACAGCATGAGCGCATTACTGGATGCAAGATCCGCCGAAATACGCGCTGCCATGGAATCCAGCGCCTGCTGTACCTGATGATGAGTAAACAGACATTCGGCATCTTGTCTAACGGTTTCAATAGACGCAATCATAAAAAATGCCTGTCAATAGCAATAATATAACGCTGAGACCGTTTGAAAATCATTTCAAGGCAGGACAGAACCCGCTTAAAAGTCGCCTTCCGCACCGCGAGCCATCATATCCTGAATGATTTCTTTCACATCCATGGCCTCTTTTTTCAAAGCCGCTGGCAATGGTTCACCACCATAGATCATCAAATCCATATTTAATGCAATCAGCCAGAGCTGGCCGGCTTTATCTTCGATCAAAGTAATACGGCAAGGCAGATAAGCGGAATAAGCATCACTGTAATCCATCATTTGCGCGGCTGTCAGTGAATTACAGAACATAAAGATCTTGACGAAACGATAGGGTTTTCCAGTCTTGGCTTCTACATCCCTGGACAAGGGTAATTCACCAACGTTGGAAATATTATGTTCGTTAGCAACCGATTTAAGTGATTCTTCTACATCTTCTGCGCTCACACCCTCTTCAACTTTCACTTTCCAGACAGTCGCTGCTGCCGCATTTTTTGTTTTATAAACATCCTTTGCAAGCTGCCAATATACCTGTGCCGCCTGCGGGTCAAATTGTTGCGTAACCTCTTGCGCCTTAAAGTAGCCGAAGCCCCCTACAATTAAAACCAACAGTCCGATCACAGCTAATAAATTACGAATAAAACCCATTTTCCATACCCCCATCTTCATATGATAAAAAGCAACAACCGCTGCTTATACAAAAAAATTTACAGTCTGTAAAACTTCCCTGAACACACCTTGCTGGTCGCCTGAGGAATGCTTGAAAAATAATGATTCAGATCTCAATATTCACTGAATATTTTCCTTCAAGGTATCATCGGATTCAGCAGTGTCCGCATCTAACTGCAGCAAACGAGCCTGTAATAAATCAGCGGATGCAATATCCAGAGTCTGTAGTATCGTCACAATTTGTGACACATCTGCATAATGTCCTTCGTCAAGCAAAATATTTCCAGCCTGCAAGTAGGCCTTGGCAGCTGTTTTCTTTTGTTCAATCTGGTAATAAAAGTCACCCGCCTCACCTAATAATTTGGCATTGCGGGGAAAACGTGTCGTCAGAGCCTGATATTGACGCTCAGCCTCGGCCACATGGCCTTCCCAGTAACTACGTCTTGCTTTTTCAAGGCCTGATTGTAAATCACCCAATAGCACACCTTGTGTAGGCTTTTCATCATAGGGTCGGAAAAGTTCATTTGCGATCAGCGGATCAAGCTGTTCAATATCAGCTGCCTCTATCTCTTGCTGATTTTCCATCGCAGGTGGCGAGCTTGTTACCAGTGGGGTTTCGGGCAGCTGTACGGAAGCAGCAGAATCAGGCAAAGGGTTTTGAATCTGCGGTTCTGCCGATGGCGTGTCGGACAGTGGCCGGAATAATGCCGGGTCGCCCATATCTTCAACCACTACTGCTTTCTGTTCGGTAAAAACAGGCCGCTCTGCGGGTGCTTCTGCAACAAGGGACGCAGCTGGAACTACTGGGCGTTTATCTTGAGAGTCAGTATGTAATATTTGTTTTGCCTGATTACGGCTTGCTAGCGACTGCTGTTGCTGCACCTCGACAGCAGGCGGCAGAGTGCTTACATTATTGGCCTGTCCTGATCGAAAATCGGAACTGCCGGTAAAATCATTCTGACTTTTCTCTGCCGAGACAGGCGTAACTCCTGCCTCAGGCTTGTGAGTAAATATTGCTGGTTTTTGTGACTCATCCGAACGCACGACGGCTGTATCGGGAGACACATCCCAGGGTAATCGGGCGGCAAATAGCTCTAGCCGGAAAAAATAGGCAAAACCCGCAAACAAAAGCAGGCAAATCAGCAAAGTATGCCGGGAAAGCAGTGAAAAAAAAGCCGATATCAAGATAGATGTTCCGGATACAGTTTGGCGCACAGACGGGAAAATTCACGCGCACCTTTGCTGCTGGCGCTCAATTCAAACACAGCCAGGCCTTCACTGAACGAACGCCGGAAAGCAGTGCGCTGGGCCAGTCTGGGTTTAATAAAGGTAATCCCGGGCAAGGCTATCAGTGCCGCTGCCGCTTCATCCGATTCACGCACGGAATGATGTGTATCACCACGATTGATAAAAGCAATAATCTCCGGCTTGTTTTTAGCTGTATTCTTTTTTACAAATTTAAGGAAACGCTGGGTTGACCAGATATCCGCCTGACTGGGAGGAACCGGCACAATAATTCTATCGGCAAGAGAAACCGCTTTTCGCATAGCTTCCAGATTGGCTGTACCCACATCGATCAGGGTTTCATCGCTTTTTCGGGAACGGATCGTATCCAGCTTATCTACACCGCCAATTTGCAGCACCGGGTTAAAACCTTCCTCACTGCGAACAGCGACTACATCCCGCAGGGTAGCCTGTGGATCCAGATCCAGTATATCCAGTCGCACACCCGCGCGTGATAGCCAAACCGCCAGATTAAAGGTTACGGTACTTTTGCCCGAGCCACCCTTCAAACTTCCCACTACAGTAATCATCATTCCCTCCGTTTCCGGCAGCAAGTGCTGCTATTTGCTGTCAAAAAAGCGTTAGCCTGACATGGGCCGAAAGTAATATCCCTGGCGCTCAGGCTGGTATTCATTAATTGGCTTGCCCGACCACTGCCTTTCAGTTGGCTGATAGCGCTTGAAATCACCACTGGCCAGTTCGGCATTCGATAATGGACGAAATTGCACTCTCTGATTAAAACCCGGCTGATAGGGTGGTCTATAGCCCGTATTGGGGCGATATCTTTGCCTGACCGCAGAAGAAGCCTGCCGGTATTGCGGCGCAGGCGGCATAGCGGCAACACCATAGGCATAAGGATAAGGTCCCGGATAGCGCTTCATCACAGGCCTGTTATAAGCCTGCGCATAATAATTCGGTACATAAGGTCTGGCTGCCGGTGGCCGATAATAGGCAGCCATTTCGGGTGGCATCCCCGGTAGAGGCCGGGCATAGGCATTACGGCGATAATAAGCCAGAGCCGCCCACGCTGAGACAGGAGGCCTGACATAATTCGGCCGATAGGCATAAGCGGGTGCCGGTCGGTATCTATAGGCGCTGCCACGCATATTGTAACGGGCAACAGGCCTTGTTCGCACAGGGTAAACCACTGAACCCGGTCTACGATAGGTCTGGCGGTAATAGTCCGGTGAGGCTGCAAACCTTTGTGCCGGATAGGAATAAGGCGGACGTTTATAAGCTACCGGTGCCTGCCTCCAGGGTCTGAAAGCAATACTCTGTTTGCGTGTCACAGGTCTATAAGCATAATGATTGCGATATAAAGAAGGCCGCCAACCCGGATAAGACCCTGCCGCAGTTTGCGGATAACGGTAAGCCGGTCGCGTATATTGAGGGGGTCTAAAGTGTTGATCAGTCGGCAGTGGCCTGAAAGCGGGCGAGTGACTTCTATCAACCCTTGAAGCATAAATGGCGGACGAACTAGCAGGCACGGGCCGATTCGCGGGCCAATAATTAAAGGGACGGTATTGATAGCCCTGCTGTACACCCATGGGCGGATTGGCGGAAACCGGCAGGGAGAAACCCGCAGTAATCAATAAACATCCAACATAGAAAACGTGACGCATTAAGAATATTCCTTGTTCACAAGATTTTTATCCAGACTACCGCACAAGCAGCCACCTTATGTATATTGTGCTCCGCCTTGTAAATCAGTAGGGGGAAGACCAGTTGAAGCTATCGGGTGAGCCCACAAAAGGAAGGGAATCCATATGAAAAGTATCGACATTATTTCTATAGGGATAATCATCCTGATAGCCAGAGTACGGGATGCTGTAGGGATAAGAGCCCACACCATAAGGTGGTAAAGTATTCGGGTAGGAACCTGTAGCATAGGGATATGAGCCCGCACCATACGCCGGTAAAGCATTCGTATAGGAACCTGTCGCATAGGGATATGAGCCCGCACCATACGTTGGTAAAGTATTCGGGTAGGAACCTGTAGTATAGGGATATGAGCCCTGAGCATAAGGATAATAGCTATCGCTGCTATAAGGCTCCACTTGCGAGCGATAAGTTCCGTCCCGCTGTTGTGGCAAACTATGGACGTTTCGATAGTGATTTACTTCACTATTGTTAGCTTTATTGGATTTTGAGCGTGAATCCTCTCGCAATGGACGAAACGCAGGTAAAGGCTCGCTATTATTCCATACCTGTCCTTCAAAAACCTGGGACTCGGGTAGTTTATTATCCATGTCAGGCCTGAACTGCTGATCATAGGGTTTAGAGGTGTAGGTCGAATAGTTTTTACGATAAGCCTGACCATAAGCTGTATCAGTAGCATCACCTGAATTACCTGGCCATTTTATAGTCGTATCATATTGCGTATTGTTTGTGTCGAAATTATCCCTATAGCGACTGCTGCCCGCCTGGTAATCTCCAGAATCATAGGGTCTGAAGTTAGAACCACTGGTTGATTCCCAGGCCATGGCAGCAGGCATATTCAGCCACAACAGCAGTAGCAATGATTGAGATATCCGACTATTCACAAATTCATCCGGGTAAGACTATAAAATACCATCATCATCGTCATGATCATCCAACAATCGAATACCGCGTCGGCCATTCGTTTGCTGGCTCGATGTTTCATCTTCAGATTGACGGACACGAACTTTCTTACGAACAACAGGCTTCTTGCGCAAAACTTTTTTGCTGGCTTTTTTAGCTGCTTTTTTAGCCGTTTTTTTCGCAGCCTTCTTCCTGCTCGGCGCTTTCTTTTTGGGTGTCATAGCAGCAACGCTAGTTGCTTCTTCTTCAGAGTCAAAAACAGCTGTCACTGTTTCATTTTCATGGTTTGATGCAGAAACGGTTGTATCTTCAGATTTCGGCTCAGCATTTACTGTTTTCTCAGCATCATCAAGGCGCTTTGTTGCTGGAGCAGTATCCTCTGCCGCTGAACCTGACTGAACGGCCGACTCTTGTCCGGCCAGTGGTTGTGGTTTTAAGGGCTTTGCCTCAGCCACTTGCGGCTTTACACCGGATGTCGCCTTAGCCTCATCAGAAGCAGTAACCACACTACTGACTGCAGCAGGCTTAGCCGGCGCAGCCGGTTTGCTAGGCGGAGTTTTCTTGAAAAACTGGCCCAGCATTAAAAATAAGCCACGAATCAGATAAAAGATCATGGAGACCACCGTAAACAAACCGCTCCAGAGCCTCATCCAAATAGGTACGCCGGGAGACGCCGTATTCTGTTTAGGCTTGGCCGGGTATAAGGGCACGACAGGACAAACCCCGCCACCTTCATAGGTAGCCACGGCGACTTCACATAAAGAATGACTGGCAGTCAGGCAGCCCAATGGAATCACAACCAGAGTGAGCACGGTTGATACGGCTACACCAAAAACCAGCGAAATCGCCATACCATTAAAAATCGGATCCGGCAGAATCACACTGGCACCCGCCATAAGCGCCACCGCTGTAATCACAATCGGTCGGGTTCTGGCCTTACAGGAACCCACTACCGCATCCATGACCGGTACGCCCTTCTGAATTTCATGAATGGAGTAATCAACCAGCAATATAGAGTTACGCACAATGATACCGGCCAGTGCAATCCAGCCGATCATGGATGTTGCTGTAAAGGCGGCACCCAAAACAGCGTGTGCAGGAATAATACCCAGCAAAGTCAGTGGAATAGGAGCCATAATCAGCGCCGGAACCCTGAAATTACCGAACTCCCAGACTACCAGCATATAGATGATGATAATGGCCAGAATAAAGGCTCCACCCATGTCACGGAAAGTTTCATAGGTTACTGTCCACTCACCAGTCCATTCTATCCAGCTTTCACTATCATCCGAGGGCGTCAAAAATTCGAACCAGTAAGGTGATACGTCCATACCATCCGGTGATTTATAACCATCCGGTTTAACATTAGCTAACTCATCCTGCACTTCAAACATGCCATAGACGGGCGCTGATAACTTACCGTGAACCTCAGCCGTTACAAATTCAACATCACGTAAATCTTTTTTGAAGATAATGGGCTCTTCCCTGACACGCTCAAAATGCCCCAACTCGCTCAGAGGTACTGTTGAGCCCGTTTGCGTAGGAATAGGCAAGTCATTCAGGCCCTCAATTTTAGAACGAGCTGCGAGTGGAACCTGAATGACTATATTGACTGACTCCAGACCCACATTTTTCTTGATATCACCTAATACCTGCCCGCCCAATGCCATTGCCAGATTTCGATTAATAACGTCTACCGAGATTCCACGGCGCACCGCTTTGTCCCGTTCAACCTGAAAGCGCCAGTAATAGGCATCATCCTTCATCAAATTATCAACATCGGTCAATGTCGGTGCCTGTTCAAAAAAACCGGTCATATCACGCGCCACCTGACGCCGGGTCTCACCGTCCGGCCCATGCACCTCGGCAACAACCGTTTGTAAAACCGGTGGGCCGGGCGGCATTTCCACAACGGCAAAGCGAGTGCCCGGTGCATTATTTTCCACCAGTCTGGTTACCCGATCACGAGCTTCCAAAGCTATTTCATGGCTGCTGCGCGCACGTTTGGTTTTATTCAGCAATTGCACCTGAACCTCGGCCTGCCAGGGCTTATCACGCAAGTAATAATGCCGAACCATACCGTTAAAATCATAAGGCTTTGCGGTTCCCACATAGATCTGTACAGCGGTCACTTCATCCATTTCACGTAAATTTTCAGCAATCTGATTTGCCAGGTTAGCGCTCACCGGCAAAGCCGTGCCTTCCGGTAAATTCAGAACCACACCAAATTCAGGTTTGTTATCCAGTGGCAACATCTTGACCACCACCAGATGAAAATAAAAGAAACTGCAAAAGAGAATCAGCGAACCCCACATAATCAGTTTGAAAGCAGCCCTTTTGCCTTTGCTTTCATACAAACTGGTCAGTATGCGTCGATAAAAACTATCCAGACGCTCAGCCATTTTTTCTTCACGTTCTTCGGCTGTCTTCAGGTAACTCATACTTGGCAGCAGCATTTTGGTCATCGCCAGCCAGGGGGCAAATACAAAAGAGGCAAACAAAGAAATCAGCATAGCCGCAGAGCCCAGAACCGGAATCGGACGCATATAAGGCCCCATCATGCCGGATACAAAGCCCATGGCCCCCAAAGCCGCAATAACGGTAAAGGTTGCCAGAATCGTCGGATTGCCCACTTCGCGCACAGCATCAATAGCCGTCGCCATGTCGGTTTCACCCTTATGCAACCAGCGGGAATAGATATTTTCCACCACCACAATGGCATCATCCACCAGAATACCAATAGAAAAAATCAGCGCGAACAGGCTGACCCGGTCAATGGTGTAATCAATAGCCCATGCGGTAAAAACCGTACACAACAACACCACCGGTATGACCAGCAGAACAACAATGGCCGGCTTGAAGGCACGAAAAGCCCACAACACCAGAATAAAAACAAAGCCGGTCGCAACAAACAGTTTGAACAACAGCTCATTAACTTTTTCATTCGCTGTCTCGCCGTAGTTTCTTGTCACGCTGACCTGTACATAGGAAGGAATGAGCGCACCAATGGTGTGGATGTTGCCGAAACGATCCTGGAACGTGTTGA
>JAHXHF010000308.1:5184-10833 GCA_025656895.1 gamma proteobacterium symbiont of Bathyaustriella thionipta | reverse complement strand
AAACAGCCGCGTTTCAACATCAGCAAGCGTGTGAATAACTTCCAGCTTGGCCCCATGCTGACCGACCTGACCGGCAAAGACACGCTCACCGGCACAGCACAGATGAAAGCCGATCTCACGAGCATGGGCAGCACCCCAGATAGTATGAAACGCGCGCTCAATGGCACGCTTGATTTTACTTTCAAAAACGGTGCCATCAAAGGTATCAACCTGGCACAGATGATTCGTGACGCCAAGGCCTCTTTAGGCATGGGCAAGGCTTCCAAAAGTAAGGAAGCACCGCAAACCGACTTTTCAGAAATCATCGGCCACGCCAAAATCACCCAGGGTGTCGTCAATAATGACGTGCTGAAAATAAAATCACCCTACCTGCGTGCCGGCGGCCAGGGCACGGCTAATCTGGTAAGCGAACAGCTTGACTACAAGATTAAAACCACGCTGGTAAAAAGCGATACCGGCCAGGGCGGTGGTGATCTGAAAGACCTGCAGGGCGTCCCTATTCCCATGCACTACAAAGGCTCATTTGAGCAAATCTCCAATTTCAAAAACTGGTCCATCGATATGCAGGATGTTGCTGTTCAAAAAGGCAAGCAGGAACTGGAAAAAGCCATCAGTGACAAGCTGCTGGGCAAGCCCGGCAAGGATAAAAAAGACAGTAAATCAGGAGATCTGGGCGGGCTGCTGAAAGACAAGCTGAAATTCTAATCAAGGCAATGAAATCTGGAAGGTATCTCTATCTATTTGCTGTCGATTCGCATAAGTTGAATGTGTATGATTTGTACCCTGAGCTACATTAAATTTTAGTTTGCAATTCTCAGGTAATTTGAAGCGCCCTTGGTTACACCCAATGGAATCAAGTATATCCAATTGACAAAGAAAGGTATAAAGAGTAAAATGATACTATCTTAAAATTAACTGTCGCCACACAGGATTAAGTAATGAAATATAGGATACTAGTAACAATTGCCAGCACCATGATAGTTAATACTGCATATGCAGACTGGCCAAAATGGGAAGATACCAAGATATATTTGGGTGCCGAAATTGGCATGAACGAATCACGGATAGAATCCGGTGGGTTTAATACTATTGGCGCATTCAAAAATACCAGAAATGATAAAGACACTGGTGGATTATATAGTGTCAAAATGGGAGTGGATTTCCTGGAAAGATGGCGTGTTGATATTGGTTACAGACAATCTCAGGATCAAGAATATACCACTGGCAGTTTCAAACTGCAAAACCCCGCATTTTTTTATGCCAGTGATATTGAATCTAAAGCATTGATGCTGACTGCTTACTACGATTTTTTCAAATTTGAAAAAATGTCATTTTACGGCGGTGCAGGGATTGGTATCTCAAAAACCAAGGCATCAACAAATGATACTGTTGTTAGAGGATCAGACTCTGAAACCAACTTTGCATGGCAGGCCGAGCTGGGAGCTGACTATCCATTTAATGACTCTTTTATGATTAATGCAGGAATACGCTACGTCGATCTTGGCGAAACTAAAGTTGACCTAAAAACTGAAGTTGACCTAAAAGGCGACGAGACAGCTGAGGGTGATTTTACTGCCGACCTTACATCAAAAGAGGTGTTCTTGGGCCTTCAATATATGTTCTAAGTCAATACTGTTAAGAACCAGTTTACTTGTTAGTCCGGTTTACCCCCTCTAACGATTCAGCGAGCAGTTAAATAAATGAAAAACTGATCAGCCAACCGCTGAAACCCACCAGTACAAAACTGAAAATGCGAACTTAAAGGTGTTAATGAGCATTTTGTACATATCCCAAGGGCATTGCCTTCGGCCCCACAGCTGGTGGGGTTCGGAGGCTTGGCTGAGGAGTTATTCCTTCCGCAACAAACCATATTAGACTGGTTATCACGTTATTTCAGTAATGGGTAGGCGGAAGTACGCCTGACAGCATGGAACACACGCTCAGTACCGCACCTGCCTTTGCCTTCAGTAATTTCGCAATTAAAGGCATCAATCCACCGCAGAAAAGACCGTGCCTCCAAGGCTCTCATCTATAGGGCACCTCTATTAATCCATGGAGAAGCTCTTATTTCAGGCGGCCTTTTTTATACAAATAGTAGGTGTAGCCAACGCAGAGCAAAAGATAAATATAACCGGGAGCCAGCGAACTAAGCGCGTCTCTGCCGGTTGCCTGCATCAAGGCCTGCCAACTCTCCTTATTGTAGGTATACAGGGTATTCAGTAGTGACGCCGGAATGGCGGCCAAATACCACCATAAAGCCGATTTTTTCAGCCGGAACAGGGTCAGCGCCGCCCAGAAACCAAAAAGGGTTCCGAAAACAATCAGGATATGATCCAGTATTCCCAGGCTTGCATAATATTCCGCAATGCCATCCGGCAAAGGCATAAAGCCTGTCACCATGGCAAAATGTCCCAGAATTCCAAACAGTCCCAGACAGGCAAATATAAAAATCAGCCACACCAGTATAGGGCGTCCGCGTTTGCCATCATCCACGTTGACATCCGATTGCGGTGCTGCATAAGGATTTTCTGTCATTTTACCAACCTGCTAATAATTGTAACCTGAATCCGTATCTTCAGGGCGGATACAGGGTGTATGATATTGTTTTCACAGTGGAATTAAAAAATCTTAGCTTCACCCATAGGTTAAGCGGGCATTTTTTAAACCGCTGTGGAATCAAGAGCATGCGCGCTGTGCCGTCATGAAGGTACGGATTCAGGTGTAAGAAAAGTAAGTACAAAAAGTGCAGCACTCAGATTCGATAGCCCGCTATATTTTTACGCCTGCCTAAACTAATAATGATAATCCCCAGCAGAAGACCCAATACCCCGGCAGCTGCCATGAACAACCATTGGGTGATCGATAAACTGAATATCGCGGACTCGACAGTTTGGGGGTTCTCCGGCGACAGGTCTGAAAGATCCAGTAACTCAGCGGCTGCGCTGAGGCGTTGACGCAGCAGACGGTTTTCATCGGCCAGACCATCCTGATCCATGCTGGCACTGTTCGTTTCAGCCAGCAGGGCCTGAAGTTCTTCAATTTGCTCCTCGGCTTTTCCGAGGGCTGAATCGCCACTGAAGGGCTCTGTACGAATTTCTCCTAAAATGGCCAGCTTTTGTTGCGCGTCAGCCAGTTGTTTTTTCAGCTGGGTTATTTCTTCATCAGCCGCCGGAGTTGAAGACTGCATAGCCTGCAAATCCGCATCCTTTTGTCTGATTTGCTTCTTCAGGCCAGCCATTTCAGACTGGTTTTCCAGCAACATCACACGCGCCGGTTTTTCCCTGGTAACAAAACCTGACTCTACCCAGCCAATATCTCCGTTGGTAAGGCGCACTTTCGTAAAACCCTGTTTTCGTTCCAGCACTTCCATCGGCGTGCCACTGGCCAGTGCCGCAATCGGGGCGCTGGATTTATCCGCCTCTGCATACAGGCCGGCCACCAGCTTATCGGTAATATAAGCCGCATTCAGTGGCGTTAGCATCGCCAACCAAAGCAGTAGCACCCAAAAAGCCCGTTGCCTGTTCATGCCGCTATGCCACTGTGCCTTAACAAGGCATCAATCTGCGGTTCCCGTCCGCGAAAGGCGGTGAATAAATCACGGGCATCTTTAGCGCCGCCCTGTTCCAGAATATTGTGCAGAAATCGCTCACCGCTGGCAGCATCAAAAACACCCTTTTCTTCAAACAGCGAAAAAGCATCTGCCGACAGCACCTCGGCCCATTTGTAACTGTAATAACCTGCGGCATAGCCACCCGCGAAGATATGCGAAAAACCATGCGCGAAGCGATTGAAATCGGCTTGTGGAACCACCGCCACCTGTTTTCGCACCTGTTGAAGAATTTCATAGATGCGTCCACCCGCTTGCGGGTCATATTCCAGATGAATGCGGAAATCGAACAGTGAAAACTCCAACTGACGCAGCATTTGCATACCGGACTGAAAATTTTTGGCAGCCAGCATACGCTGGTACAACTCATCCGGCAATGGCTCGCCGCTTTCAAAATGACCACTGATCAGGGGCAGAGCCTGCTTTTCCCAACACCAGTTTTCCATGAACTGGCTGGGCAGTTCGACCGCATCCCAGGCCACTCCGTTAATACCGGAAACCGGCGAATAATCCACCTGTGTCAACAGGTGATGCAGACCATGGCCGAACTCGTGAAACAGGGTTTCCACTTCATCATGCGTCAGCAGGGCGGGCTGATCACCCAGCGGCGGACTGAAATTGCAGGTGAGAAAGGCAACCGGTGTTTGCAGGCCATCGGCCAGGCGCATACGGCTGGCGCAATCGGCCATCCAGGCGCCGCCCCGCTTGTGCTGGCGCGCGTACAAATCGGTGTAGAACTCACCGCGCAAACGGCCTTCACCATCGTGAATCGAGAAAAACTGTACGTCTTCATGCCAGCTGTCGAAGTCCCTGCTTTCAGTAATCGTTAATCCGTACAAGCGGCTGACAATTTCAAACAGTCCCGACAATACTCGCTTTAGCGGAAAATAGGGCCGCAATATTTCCGGGCTGATGTCATAACGCTGCTGACGCAGTTTCTCGGCAAACCAGGCCACATCCCAGGGTTGCAATTCGTCCTGTCCGTATTCCCGGCGGGCAAACTGTTGCAGTTCCTCGAACTCTTTTTCCCCCTGTGCTTTTGAGCGCTGTGCCAAATCGTTCAGAAAGGCCATTACTTCATCTGTGGAACGCGCCATTTTGGTAGCCAGTGATTTTTCCGCGTAATTATCAAAACCCAGTAATTGCGCCTGCTGATGACGCACGGCCAGAATCTCATCCATAATCCGGCTGTTGTCCCAGGCGCTATCCGCGCCCAGATCAGAAGCCCTTGTCATATAGGCCTGATACATTTCCTGACGCAACGGCCGGTTATCGCAATAACTCATCAGCGGAAAATAAGAAGGAAAATCCAGCGTCAGCAACCAGCCTTCCTGGTCGCGCTGTTGTGCCGTTTGTGCTGCCAATGCCAAAGCCGATTCCGGCAGGCCGCTCAGTTCTTTTTCATCACAGATCTGTTTCTGCCAGTGCTGCGTGGCGTCCAGCAGGTTTTCTTCAAATTGTGTTGTTAACCTGGACAGCTTCTGGCTGTTTTCACGGAACTGTTTTTTCTTTTCAGAAGACAAATCCACGCCCGATAAATGAAAATCGCGCAATGCATTTTGCAATACTTTCTGCTGCTGTTGGTTCAGGCCCGAGTGCTCTGCAACCTGTTCATACAAATGATAAAGAGCTTCGTTCTGTCCCATTTCACTGCTGAATTCGGTCAGTTTGGGTAAACAACGGTTATAGGCTTCGCGCAGATCTTCACTGTCTTTCACCGCTTTCAGATGGCTCACCGGTGACCAGAATAATTGCAGGCGGTTGTCCATCTGTTCCAACGGATCGATCACCGAGTTCCAGCCTGGCGTTTGCGTTTGCTGCGTCAGTTGTTCAATCAGCTGCCTGTATTCATTCAGCAGCTCATCCAGCGCCGGCTCTATACAAGCCGTTTGTATGTTTGAAAAAACGGGTAAGCGGGTCATGTTCAGCAAGGGGTTTGTCATCAGCTTCACTTCAGCAAAAGCGGCATTCTCGCACACTCAGGCCCCGCATAAAAACCACACAGAATAAAATGCCTGCCAGGACATCGAATTTATCGAGGA
>JAHXHF010000308.1:0-5174 GCA_025656895.1 gamma proteobacterium symbiont of Bathyaustriella thionipta | reverse complement strand
TTTTTATCGAAGCGCCAGTCCTGAAAAGCAAACGGGTAAGGATGCTTGCGCCGCTCGCTTTCAACAAAATGCCAGGCATTGCTGCGACCAAAGCGAATATGATTTTTCATCATGGAAAAATCCAGCCTCCAGCGACCGTTTTCACGCACAAAAAACCAGGGGTTACAGGCTCTTGCCTTAGCCGGATAACGGATCACGGCTCGTTGAGACTGCACAAAACGGCGGCTATTGTACTGACTGCAATGCCTGAAACTCTTAACCGCATTATCCATTTGTGCCGGCGTAACCACCCATTCTGCAAACATCTTGCGCGTGGCTGTACTGTAAATGGCTAAATCGGGGTTATTATTGCGCGCCTGCATGGCGCGAATATAAGCGTTCAAAACACTTTCAGGATCAGCGTCACGGACTATATCCAGCCCGGCTGTACTTTTAGCGGCCTTTCCTTTGCCAATTTTAGCCGCCGTACTCGCACCACCTCCCTGGCTTTGGGCCGCAGCCCGGCTTTCATCATCCCAGGCCTGCTGGTCATCCGCATTCTGCGCCCGGGTAATAATCATTTCTGTACTGGCCAGAATGCCATCACTGACCCGCCCGCTGGCAAAAAAAGGCAGCATCTGGCGCTGTTCGATATAGGCTACAAAAGCATCCGGATAGACCGCCTCCAGTGCGCGGCTGACTTCCAAACGCAGCTGGTTCCGTTGCGGATCAATCAGCAATAATAAACCACGTCCGCTATGACTATGGCGCCCCACCTGCAAGGCTGTAAAATTATCCAGTGCGGCCCGGTCAATATCTGCCAGTCCCTTACGGGTCAGTACAAAATAATCAATATCATGATCCTGCAACAGAAAATCATGAAAGCGTCTTAACCTATCGGCCTGCTGTGAAGTGAACAAACCCGCTTCGTCCTGCAGCCGCTGCGATTCAACAGAGCGGCCGGAATACAGAAAATACGCCAAGCCCATGCTCAGCAATACAAGCGGCCATAGCCATTTTGCGTAAGTGCTCATCCTGCATCTCCTGTTTAATGCCGTATCTCTCGTTTAATGCTGCATCCACTCCAGCACAAGTTTCTTGAACTTTTCAGGATCTGCAGGCGTGAAACGCAAGTGTTTGAACCAGCCGGTTTTGCGCTCCATTTCCACATGCGGGTAAAAATCAGCAAGATCCAGCTTTAACGCCCAAAATCGGCTGCGAATAACCGGTGGAGAGTAAACAGCAACCCGCACTACCCCGTTTTTGGGAATAATGATGGTTCGGAAGAAGATACGACATTCCAGCTCAATCCGGTCATTGAATATCCGGTAGGTATTCCACAGACTTTTGCCCGAACCTTTGGATTCATAAATCAATTCTTGTTTTGCATGGGACATGCGATGGTCTCCCCGGAACCTGCCAGACTTAAGCGTACCTCTATCAATCTACTGCGAAAAAGGCGTTTTGATTCTGCTTCAATCCGTCAAGTCCGACAGACGCCTAATCAAATTTCAAATGAGGCGCATTGGCTGCACCCGTGTCTGACTTGAAATATGCCTTACGACTAAAACCACTACTGCCGGCAACCAGGCTGGCCGGCATACGCCGAATGGCACCATTGAATACCTGCACTGCTTCATTAAAACGGCTGCGTGCGGCATTGATACGGTTCTCACTGCCTTCCAGCTGAGACTGCAAGGTCAGAAACTGGTCGGATGATTTCAATTCAGGATAGTTTTCCAACAGCCCCAGAAAACCACGCATACGATTCCCCAGCTTAAGCTGGGAAGCCGCCAGCGCTGCCAGCGCCGCCTCATCCTGTGGCGGCTGACCGGCCTGCTGCCCCAGTAATTCAGTCGATTCTTTTTGTGCTGCAATCAACTCATCCTTAACCGTTGCCAGAGGACTGATGGCAGCTGACCGGGCCTTTACCACATCGCTGAATGTTTGCCGTTCATGCGCCAGATAGCGTGAAACACTGTCGATCAATTGCGGCACCAGATCAGCTCGCCGCTGGTAAGCTGTTTCCACCTGCGCCCAGCTTTCATATACCCGTTCTTCCTTGCTGACCAGGCTGTTGTATAGCAAAACCCAGACAATCACCGGAACAGCAAGAAACAGGAAAATTCCGATCAGCATATTGCTTGTTTTATTCATGGTATGTTCCCCCACGGGCTGGTTGAATGTTACTGATACATTTTCGACAGAGAGCGGCTCTATGCTATTGAACAGCAGCAGCATCAACAGGCCGATAAACAGCAAAACCAACACCAGCAACAGCCAACGGCCCGGCAAGCGGAGGGCGGCATGATTCGCCGTTTTCTCGATCGGCGTTGTGGACAGGCTGTTGAGCAATACCTGCGCCTGCTGCTCTGTCAGCGTGCCTTCTGCCTGCATGCGCCGAATGCGTTCTTCATGCATCGCCGTTTAACTCCCGGATATGCCGGGCAGCCTGCTGCGCGGTCAGTTCACCGCGTTCGGTTTTATCCAGCATGTTTTCTATCAGGGCCTTGTCTTCATGCAACAACGCCTGCAATGCGCTGATCAGTTCATCCAGACGTTTTCGCAGTGTGGGATAACTGACAGCCTGTTCTTCAGCCAGGGTGCGCAAATTGCCCCCCGCAAGAATAAAGCGTTCAGCCAGTTGCAAGTGACTCACACCTAAACGACTGAGCCTGGATGATAAAAACGGTCCTGACAAATGCAGGCCACAGGCTTCACATTGATAACGACTCACCTGCAGGTTTGATTCACAACTTGGGCATCTCATGCCAAAATGATAGCGCCATATTGAATATTATTCAAATAATATATTGATTATTTTAATAATATTCAATATCTATGGATTTCATTGGGGGTTATCGGGCTCTTCATTCTGCGGTTGCAGACACTTGATAAAGCCAGCCGGAATACCGCCCCATAGCTCGTAGGCTGGAATTTTGGTGCCCACAGTCGCCACCGCACCGGGCGCCAGCACCGCATGTTCACCCAGCTCGACCCCCGGCAGTACCGTACAATTCACACCCACAACCGCACTTTTTCCCAGTTTTATCGGAGCCAGCAATATCTGATTACCACTGATGGCGTGCGCGGTAACAACTGAACCCGCACCCACCACACTGTAATCATCAAAATACAGTAATGGCTGGTCACACAGGGTGCCGCCCGCCAGAGCCACCTGCCTGCCCACATGGGCACCCATTATTTTATGATACAGCGGCTTGTTAAACAGGGTTAAAAACGGGCCAAGTGCCTTTTCAGCCAGATTGGTTAGCAAGGCCACCTGTTTCCAGTAAACAAATTTGCAGGAATGCATATCATAGCTTCCCAGTGGATATGGCCGGAAATGGCGTATCAAGGCCAGATAAAAAGCCGTGTACACACCATAGGCCAGCATGAAAACCAGTACATCCAGCAATATATGCCATTCATTATGAATGGATAATGCCCAACTGCTCATAAAGGCGGCCGCCAGCAACACGCTCATATTAGAAAATGACAACAGATAATCCATATAACTGGTTTTCATGTGCGTACTCCCGAGGGCCGATCCAGCATGAGCAGCAGACCGGGTAACAGAAAAAAGTCGGTGATCAGTGCCAGCACAATAGTAATGGCTGTCAACAAACCAGTGGCTGAATTCAATGTAAATGAAGACAATGTCAGTATCATAAAACCGCAGGCCAATACCACAGAAGTGATAAACAGGGCATTGCCCACTGTGCTGAATGCATAGCGCACAGCCGCTTCTGCAGACAGCCCCTGTTCGCGGCGGGCACGCAAATATTTACTTAGAAAATGCACCGTATCATCCACCACAATACCCAGCGTCAAGCCCACCACCACCGCCAGTGACAAACCTACTTCACCCACCCAGATGCCCCACAATCCGAACGCCATGGCAGCCGGCGCCAGATTGGGAATCAGGCTGATCAAGCCAATCTTCAGTGAGCGAAACGCCAGAATCAAAATGACAGAAATCAGGATCAGCGCTACCACTGTACCAATCAACATACTATTGATATTACGTGCGCCCACACGTGAAAACATGACACTGGGACCCGAGCCTTCAGCCTGTATTCCCGGTGCGTGCTGTTGCAGCCAGATTTTGGCTCGATCCACCAGCAACAGCAGTTCATTACTGGAGGGGTTGCGCAGTGTCACAATCATGCGGCTGGCCGATTTCTGCAGGTTGATCTGGTTGGTCAGATCCAGACCGTAGGGCAGGGACATTTCATACAACAGCAAATATTGTGCTGCCAGATCACGTTGCTGCGGCAAGCGGTTCCAGGCCGGCTTATCGCCGTGCAAATTGCGATTCAGGCGCTTCATGATGTCACTGATGACATTGACATGAACCACCCCGGGCTGCTGTCGATACCAGTGTGCAAAGTCTTCCAGTAATTGCAAATAGGCCGGGTCGCTAACACCGCCTTCATCAGCGGCCTGTATGGAATATTGAATATCGTGCAAGCCGGTCAGGTGCTGACTGACAAAATCGGTATCACGGCGAAAACGCACACTTTTATCAAAATATTCAACAAAATTATCATTCAGCTCATTACGACTTATAAAGGCTGATAACAGCAGCACCACACAAGCCAGCCCCCACACTAATGGCTTGTGCCGGCGAATCACAAAATCGGCTACTTTATTGATCAGACGGGTAACGGGCGGACTGGACTCAGCCTGATGTAGCGGCAATAGAAGCATGAAAGCCGGAAGAAAACTGACCGATAGCAGAAAAGCCATCATCACGCCAATAGCAGTGATGTTCCCCAAGTCATGAAATGGCGGCGACTCGCTGAAGTTCATACTGAGAAAACCGATAGCCGTGGTCGCACTGGTAATAAACAGGGCTTGCCTGTTGATGCGTAAACTTTCGATCATGGCCGCTGTTTTTTCCATGCCACTATTCAATAAGCGGAAAAAGGTATCCAGCAGATGTACGCTATCTGCCACCGCCAGAGTCAGAATGAAAACCGGCGCCGACATGGTGGGTGGAGTCAACAGGATACCCGCGTAACCAGCCACCCCCAGAGCCCCTACAACCGACATTAGCAATGTCAGTAAAACCGCCAGAATAGCGCCAGTACGGCGTAGTAACGTAAGCGGTCATTCACCCCTTATTTTTGATCCAATACAGATCGGACCTCAGCGGATCAGTGGCAAATTTCTTCTTCCAGTTTCGAGGA
>JAHXHF010000133.1 GCA_025656895.1 gamma proteobacterium symbiont of Bathyaustriella thionipta | reverse complement strand
TTCCTCGAAACTGGAAGAAGAAATTTGCCACTGATCCGCTGAGGTCCGATCTGTATTGGATCAAAAATAAGGGGTGAATGACCGCTTACGGTTTGCGGAATGTCCGTTACAGCCGATACTCAACATCGGCATACGCATGGCGCTGTGGAATATCTTTTTTGCAGCGAATCCTGTGAGCAGAAATTTATCGCTCATCCACAACAATATCTGCAAGCAGAAGAAAAACAGGCGGATGCCGGCTGTGAAGATGCCAGCTGTGAATCCGATACAGCCCTTTATACATGCCCCATGCACCCAGAGGTGGAGAAAACAGGCCCCGGCAGCTGCCCTAAATGTGGCATGGCGCTGGAACGCAAGGATTTTAGTCGTGTAGAGACTCATATCCAGTATACCTGTCCCATGCATCCAGAGATTATTCGGGATGCCCCGGGGGCTTGTCCCAAATGTGGTATGGCACTGGAAGCCGTCACACTGGAAGCGCAAGAAGATACCTCGGAACTGGACAATATGAGCCGTCGTTTCTGGTTCAGTACCTTGCTGGCCATACCGGTATTTCTGTTAGCGATGGTGGCTGATCTGGCTCCTGATTTGCTGGCCGGGAAAATTTCCATGCAAAGGGTGCAATGGATTGAATTCGCACTGGCAACACCGGTGGTTCTGTGGGGAGGCTGGCCGTTTTATGTGCGTGCGCTTCGCTCGGTACAGAGCTGGAACCTGAATATGTTTACCTTGATTGGTCTGGGGGTTTCGGTTGCCTGGACATACAGCATGGTTGCCTTGCTGTTTCCACAATGGTTTCCACCCAGCATGCAATTGGCCGATGGCACAGTGGCGGTTTATTTTGAGGCAGCTGCCGTCATAACCGCACTGGTACTTTTGGGGCAGGTGCTGGAATTGCGTGCGCGCAGCAATACCAATGCCGCCATCAAGTTATTGTTGGGGCTCGCACCCAATAGCGCACGTATTGTGCGTGCCGATGGCACGGAAGAAGATATCCCGCTGCAACAAGTGGTAGCCGACGATATTTTGCGTATCAGGCCGGGTGAGAAAGTACCGGTTGATGGCGTGGTGACCGAGGGCAGCAGTCTGGTCGATGAGTCTATGGTTACCGGTGAGCCTGTTCCGGTCCGGAAAACAACGGGTGAACCACTGATCGGTGCAACGGTTAATACAAGCGGCAGTTTGTTGATGCGCGCACAAAGGGTTGGGGCTGATACGCTGTTGTCGCAAATTGTGCGTATGGTGGCCGATGCGCAGCGTTCGCGTGCACCGATACAGAAACTGGCCGATAGCGTGGCCGCTTATTTCGTGCCGGTGGTTGTCATTATCGCGCTGATGGCTTTTCTAGCCTGGGGTGTGTGGGGCCCTGAGCCGAGACTGGCTCACGCCATGATTAATGCAGTTGCGGTGTTGATTATTGCCTGTCCCTGCGCCCTGGGGCTGGCAACACCCATGTCGATTATGGTGGGAACCGGCAAAGGCGCCATGCTGGGAGTGCTGATTAAAAATGCGCAAGCGCTGGAGACTATGGAAAAGGTCGATACACTGGTAGTTGATAAAACCGGCACACTGACTGAGGGAAAACCGCAACTGGTTGCGGTGCATGTCAACACGCAATACAGTGAAGAGACCTTATTACAACTCGCGGCCAGCCTGGAGCGTGCCAGTGAACATCCACTGGCCGAGGCTATCGTTAAGGGTGCTTTGGATCGAGACATCTCGTTGCTGGAAATCAGTGATTTTGAATCCATAACCGGAAAAGGTGTGCAAGGAACGGTCAATGGTCAGAAAGTAGCCCTGGGTAACGCCGGATTGTTGCAAAGTCTTGAAATTGAAGCGGGTTCATTAGCCGATCTTGCCGAGACCGGTCGTAGTGAAGGGCAGACGGTTATGTTTGTAGCACTGGATGGTCAGGCTGTCGGTTTACTGGGAGTAGCGGATCCGGTCAAAGCTTCAACGCCGCAAGCCATTAATGATTTGCACAAAGAAGGACTGCATGTCGTCATGCTCACCGGTGACAGTCATACTACAGCCAATGCGGTTGCCGCCAGGCTTACTATTGACCGGGTGGAAGCCGAGGTATTGCCCGAGCAAAAGGCGGCCATTGTGAAAAAGTTACAGCAGGAAGGCCATATTGTCGCAATGGCGGGTGATGGCATCAATGACGCACCGGCATTAGCTCAGGCTCATGTCGGCATTGCGATGGGAACAGGCACCGATGTGGCTATGGAAAGTGCCGGTGTAACGCTGGTAAAAGGGGATTTGACCGGTATCGTACGAGCCCGGCGACTGAGTCAGGCCACCATGCGTAACATCCGCCAGAACCTGTTTTTTGCCTTTATCTATAATTCTGTGGGTGTGCCCATAGCCGCCGGTGTTTTATATCCGGTTTTTGGCTTGCTGCTTTCTCCCATGATTGCAGCCGCCGCCATGAGTTTCAGCTCTGTATCGGTCATCGCCAATGCATTGCGTTTGAAAACAAGCAGAATAGGATACTGAGCTATTGTACCTGACAAAGGAACCTTATATCGGATGAGTGAACAATAGCGTGTCTTTCCGCTTATTTGAAAGCCTGGCCTCTATACACCAGCCTGTAGCATTTGCGTGAATCTGCTTTTCAGAAAAGTATTGATGCTGGTGCTTCTGCTTGTTGTATTCGGCCTGATTGATTACTGGCTGGATACTCTGGGCATCTGGACAAAGTTAAACGACAGCGCCGGCCTGAAAAACTGGATGAATGAACTGGGCTGGCTGGGGCCATTATTGCTGATGGCTCTGATGGCGCTGGCGATTATTATTAACCCCATACCCAGCGCGCCCATAGCGGTGGCCGCCGGGGCGGTTTATGGCCACACCTGGGGCACTGTTTATGTGGTGGCCGGTGCTACAACGGGTGCTATCGTGGCCTTTTTTCTGTCACGACTGCTGGGCTATGAGTTACTACGGCATTATCTGGGAGATCGGGTAAAACCGGGCTGGCTGGGTTCACAAAATTCCTTAAGTGGCATGGTGCTGGTATCTCGTCTCATACCTTTCATTTCTTTTGATCTGGTCAGTTATGGTGCAGGATTAACCCCCATAAAGCCCTGGCGATTTGTATTGGCGACGCTTGTAGGGCTGGTTCCTGTCAGTTTTCTGCTGGCTCATTTTGGAGAGGAGCTGGCTGCAGAAGAATTGCATACAGCTATGCTCTGGATATTGGGAGTAGGGATGCTGACTTTGCTGCCGGTTATTATCTTTAGCATACGGACACAGATGAAAAAAGCTAAACTACAGAATAATGGAAAAACGGGGGGAACATGACAGGCTATTCAATACATAACAAAAACACCTTAATCCCCCGGTATGGCCTGAGAAACCTGTTTTTTTGTATCCTGCTGTTGCCGGGCAGTGTGCTTGCCGAAGTGATAAGCAGTGTAGATGACGAAACCGGACTGCGCGGCTGGGAATGGCATGAACAGGGTATTTCTTTTCAGTTACGTCAGCGCCTGCCGGATCAAACCCGTGCATTTTTTCTGGCGCGGGGTTTCAATAAGGCGGAGTCTGATAGCATTGCACAGAGCTGTATTTTTCAAAGCATTTTTCGTAACGATGGCCAGCAGCCTCTGAGTTACAATCTGAATGACTGGCAGATTCATTATCAGGGGCGGCAGCAAGCCCTGCTGACACGCCGGAAGTGGGATGAAAAATGGCAGGAACAAGGCGTTAGCCAAGCGGCGCGGATTGCTTTTCGCTGGTCTCTTTTACCCACCCGGCAAAGTTTTCAGCCGGGTGACTATAACTGGGGAATGACCAGCTTCGGTTTGCCGCCCGGAGAATCATTTGATCTGACCCTGACTTTACACAGTAACGGTAAAACACTCAGCGCGACTATTCCCGCTATTGAATGCGCATTTGCACAGCCTTCAGGAAAATAATTTATGAACCGGATTTTACTTGCTCTTATATTGTTGTTAGTGCCACCGTTATTACCGGCTCAACAGGCCGGCAAGGGGCTCACAGAGCTGCCGCAAAGAATCGCGGCCCCTGATTTTATGTTAAGCGATATGGATGGTCAGCAGCACCGCCTGTCGGATTATCGGGGAAAAGTGGTCATTGTCAATTTCTGGGCCACCTGGTGTCCGCCCTGCCGGGCAGAAATGCCTTCCATGCAACGAGCCTGGGAACGACTTCAAAAAGAAGATATTTTCATGCTGGGCATTGACGTGGGAGAGGATGAAGATACCGTTTTTCAATTTAGCGCCAACTATCCGGTTGAATTTCCCCTGTTGCTGGATCTTGACTCCAGCGTGGCCAATCAATGGCCATTACGCGGTGTACCCACAACCTTTGTTATTGATACCAAAGGGCAGATTGCCTACCGCGCTATTGGCGGCAGAGAATGGGATGACCCCGCGCTACTGGCGCTGGTTCGATTGTTAAAAGACGAATAAATCGCCAGAGTTCGAACCATGCGGGGTAGAATGAGCATAATTGATTGACCATTTTTACTGATTGTTTAGATCTACAGGAACTTTATGAATAAAATACTCACCATGCTTGTTATGAGCATTCTGTTGACTTACGCGTGTTCTTCTCTGGCTGGCGAGGAACTGGCAACTGAGGATACAGAAGAAACCCCCATGACTGCTGAAGAAGTTGCGGCAGAGCAGCAGATACTGCTGACCATGGCCGATGAAACACTGCAGCGATTGTATAAGGATAACCCGGCTGCGGAGAAGAAAATTGAAGACGCCTATGGTTATGGTGTATTCGAAGGTCAGACGGTTAACCTGGTTGTGTATGTTGCGGGTAAAGGCATGGGCGTGGTTTTTGATAAGGAAACCAAAACCCCGGTCTATATGCATGCCTTACGAGCCGGAACCGGCCCGGGGGTTGGTTATAAATCATCTCATGTGGTTGTTTTATTTGATAACGAGACGGTTTACGATCAATTCACCACCATTGGATTGCATGCCAGCGCTTCTGCCGATGCCACGGTCAAAGTGATGGGTATGGGTTCCGAAATGAGTGGGGCCGTTTCTCTGGTGCCCGGCATCTCTGCTTATCATCTAACCGATTCGGGGCTTGTAGTACAGGCAAACTGGGGGGCGGTTGAATTTCTTAAAGACCCGGATTTGAATCCCTGAAACCATTATCCATTCAGCCCGAAGGGGTGAATTTTCCGGCTTAACCCCGGTTATTGCATAAGCGCCATGTCTGTCCTATTCGTTTTTTACGCACTGGTGCTAGTGCTGGCCATTGTTGCGGCTTTCGGCCTGTACAAACTGCTGGCTCCGCTGGGAAAGATGCTTCGCGGCAGTCTGCTGGTGGTTTTTGGAATATTATTGATTCTGCTGTGGCCCATCCCGATACACGGTGGTTTCACCTTTCTGGGTGGGGCTCTGTATGATGAGCTATCACGCTGGCAAGCCACACAGATCCGGCAGCAAAATAATGATAAAAAGCAACAGTTTGTTGAGCACCTGAAGGCCCGCTTCAAGGGTGAACTGGGTTTTAGTGTCAGTGAGAAGCTTGCTGAAAACTGGTTTCGGGTGCAGGTAAAAGGAAATGGCCATGGCTGGTATGAATCAGGCAGCCATCTGTTGTGGAGTGAATGGCTGCCCCTGCCATCCAGTACAGCTCTGCCTTCACTGCAATCTGCCAAGGCGCGCTGTGCCGGCTACCCACCAGCGGGTTACTGGTCACTCAGCAGTGAGGCGGAAAATTTTCTGTTATGGAAAAAGGCTGGCCATCAATACCTGCCCAAAGCACCGGGAGCATCGGTTTCCTATCTGATTGACACTCATACACAGACAGAAATGCCGGTGTACGCCTCAGGCGCTTCCAGCCGGCAGTTTTCCGTACGTTGCGTGGCGCGTTCTGCCGGTGCTCCCCTGGCCGGTTATGCCATGAAGAATATTCCACTGGCTGAATGGAACCATTTTCAGCTGCTCAAAAGCCTGCATTGACAGGATCACTTCGCCCCCGGCATGGTTATTTCAGGGTTGTTCTGCTTATTTGTTCGAATAAACTGAAAACAGCCAGCTGTGAGTTTGAAGGAAATGCCCTTGGAGTACGTGCAAAAATGGTCATTTACACATCTCAATTTGCATTTTTTGCCTTGAACAAACTGATTTTAGCGGCAATCTGAGAAGTTGCCCTAAAATTTTACTTTTGGCTGAATAGCTATATTCAAATTAACACTATGATCTGGCAAAATTTATCCGAATACTTCATGCAGAACATCAGGGTGTTGTTTTGCGATTTGAATAAGCGTCATCGCCGCACGGCCTGGTTTACGACGACCTTGTTCCCAATCCTGAAGTGTACGGACCGAGACGCCGAGTAACTCTGCAAAACGGGATTGTGATAAACCTGCTTTTTGACGAGCCTCAACAACTGCTGATAACTCTACGGTTTCAATTTGACCGACAGTACCCGCTTTGATGTCGCGTACTGCATCCAGTGTTTCCTGCCAAATATCACGATTGGCATCACGTTTCATGAGGTCTTTTCCATTCATAGCTATCAGCAGGCTGAGCTTCTTCGGATACCGGCATTTGAATTTTCAGCACTATTTGTTGTTAAGCGGAAAAACTGGGAAGAGCCATTCATTGCCATAGCCGGCCGGTTCGGCTTAATCGCCGAAGCTGGTTCCTACATGCCGGGCGCTGATGACCCAGGGGTGGTCGGGTGGCACCAGTTTCTTGTTGCCGGCTACATCAATCAGCGGTACGGGTTCTGCGAATTCGCCGCGCGCGGCAACCATGACGCCAAATTGTCTCTGCTGAATCAAATCAGCACAGGCAGTTCCCAGACGGGTGGCCAGCAGGCGATCGGCGGCTGAAGGCGTGCCGCCACGTTGCAGATGGCCGAGTATGGTCACGCGTGATTCCAGGCCGGTCAGTTCTTCCAGCTGTCGGCTGAGTGATACAGTGTGGTTGGCATGGCTGGCTTGCAGTTCTTTCAGTTCGGCTTTGGCGGCTTTTTTATCCGGCTTGTTGTCGGCATTCAGTTTTTTTGCTTCGGCGGCAGCCAGAAGCGCTACCTGATCTTTGGGCAGGCTGCCCTCGGAAACGGCCACAATACTGAAACTTTTGCCGCTGCGTACGCGGGCCAGGATGGCATCGGCGACACAGTTAATATCGTAGGGAATTTCCGGCAGCAGAATGACATCAGCACCACCGGCAATGCCGGAGCCAAGCGCCAGCCAGCCGGCGCGGTGTCCCATGATTTCAACCACGATAATGCGATGATGGCTGTGCGCGGTACTGTGCAGGCGGTCGATCGCGTCGGTTGCAATGCCCAGGGCGGTATCAAAACCAAAGCTGGTGTCGGTCAGGGCCACATCGTTATCAATAGTTTTCGGCAGGGTGATGATATTCAGGCCTTTTTGCATCAGGCGCAGCGCATTTTTTTGCGTGCCACCACCGCCCAGACAGATGAGCGCATCCAGATGATTGGCCGCGTAATTCTCCACAATGGCATCGGTCATATCCAGCGTCTGGCCACCAATGTTCATGCGATGGGGCTTGTCACGACTGGTGCCGAGTATGGTGCCGCCACGTGTCAGAACGCCGGACAGAAAATCACCATCCATGCGTACCATGCGGTTTTCAACCAGTCCCCGAAAGCCATCCCGGAAACCGATCATCTGCATGCCATAATGTCCCTGGGATGCCTTGCCAACACCACGAATGGCTGCGTTAAGACCGGGGCTGTCACCACCCGCTGTCAGTATACCGATATGTTGTGTCATAAGCGCATTGCTCACCTTGTTGAAGTTTTACTAATCTAAGAGATAACAGCACTGAATACAAGGAATTTCGGCCTGAATCAGGTGCGCTTCAGGGTATTGAGCCAAACGATTTTCCTGTAGAAAGTATGGGCTTGTATCTGCCGGTATTTTTTCTCTGGACGCGGGTGGAAGAATCCGCTTGTTCCGAACGGCTTGTGGAAAACGAGCGTTGAGCCGGGCGGCTACGAATGGTCGCTGCTTTCCTGTTTTTCTGCTTGCCTGAAATGACGAATGATGCGCGGCAGAAAAGCTACGGCTGCGAACAATGCCAATGCCAGCAGGCCTTTTTGCACCAGCCCCTGACCGCCGCCGACCGCTTAGCTGCCTGCGTAACCCAGATAGGTATAGGCAAGCGCTCCGGGCAACATGCAAATATAACTGGCCAGTAAATAATGGGAAAAACGGATGCGGGTCAGTCCCAGCGCGTAATTCAGCAGGTTGAAAGGGAACAGGGGAACCAGCCGGACAAAGGCGACAAAGCGCCAGCCTTCCTCCTCAACGCCTTGCTTGAGCCGTTTCAGGCGTCCTCCGGTTTTTTGTTCCACCCAGTCGGATGCCAGATAACGGGCAATGATAAAGGCCACTCCGGCCCCCAGGGTTGCGCCGGTCAGGTTGTACAAAGTACCCATGAGCGGGCCGAACAAAGCCCCGCCGGTCAGGGTTAATACAGACCCCGGCAGAAACAGGACTGTACCGACGGCATATATAAGCATGAATAACAGCGGAGCGGCGATGCCGGCCTGTTCAACCCACAATTTCAGGGCTTCGGCATCGAATTGTTTGCGGTACACAATGGCCACGGTAATGGCTGTCAGCAGAAGCACAAACAGCAGGCCGCGCAGCACCTTAGTTTTTATCATGGCGGTTCCATTGGCGTCGGTTAATGGCATAGTCCGAGATTTTGCCAATAAAGGGCAGGACGAGCATACCCGGTAATTGATTTACCATTTTCGCATCACGATATTGATGAATCCCAATGGTCATGCCCTGGTGTCCGCCACGCGGCTGATCACGATAAGTGCCGAATAAACGATCCCACCAGGTCAGGCTGAAGCCAAAGTTGCTGTTGGCTTCGTCATCTTCTACAGAATGATGTACCCGGTGCATATCCGGAGTGACCAAAAACCAGCGCAGCACCTTATCCAGCGCGGCCGGAAGCCCGATGTTGGAATGATTGAACATGGCGGTGGCATTCAGCATGACTTCGAAGATAACGACCGCCACAACCGGTGGCCCCAGCAGTACGATGGTGGCAAATTTAATCAGCATGGAAAGAATGATTTCAAGCGTATGGAAGCGCGCGCCGGTGGTAACATCATAGTCAAGATCAGCGTGGTGAACGCGGTGCAAACGCCACAAAAGCGGCACCGCATGAACCATGACATGCTGTAGCCAGATAACAAAATCCATCAGCACGACCGACAGGATTGCCGCCAGGCCAAAAGGTATCCGGTAAAAATGCAGCAAGCCCCAGCCCTGTTGTTCGGCAAAGGCCGCCACCCCCACGGCCGCAGCGGGAAACAGCCAGCGCAGGATAAAACTGTTGAGAAAAACCAGCCCCAGATTATTCGCCCAGCGCACACCTTTGGGAACACTCAGTTTGCGTCTGGGCGCAAGCATTTCCCAGATGGCCATGATGGCAAAGATGCCAAAGAAAAAACCCAATCGAATGGGCTGTTCATGCCCCACAATCCAGTTATGCCAGTTCATAGCCTGTTTTCCTTTATGCCGCATTCTGCTACCAATCAATGAAACGGTCGCCAGCCCTGCGGGATGAATATCGAGGTTGGTAACAAAGACCGGCAGATGCCCCGGCTTTGCCGTATCTGCCAAGGGTGCATTATACGCACAGCCCGATGTCATTGTTATTCGTGATTTGATTGCGCTAGAATGGTGCCTCAATGTTGAAACGTCTTGTCATTATCTGTCTTATCTTCTGTACCCTCGGCTACACGACCGCCTGGGCTTTTGACAGCCATCCTGAGAAAACCGAACAAGCGTCCCCCGGTGTTGCTGAAAGCTCACAAGCGGCAACCGATATGAATCATCATCAACCCGCTTGTGATCATTGCTGTCATGCCGGGGCTCACATGCTGGGGCTCTGCTCGGTTTTCAGCCAACCTTGCCTGAATACAGATGGCACGGTATTTTTGTCTTATCGGCAGTCCATGCCCGATATTTATTTATCACCCTCGGAATACCCTCCACGCGCCTGAACCCTGTTTCCGCCAGCTAAAAGGCTGGTTTTTCGCAGTACGCACCCTTTTGTGCGGCTGTTGTTGCCCGTAAAAACAGGATAACCCCCATGTTCAAAACATGCTTTCGCTTACTGCTGGCTGTGGCCGCTATAAGTATAACTTCGCTTGTATTCGCGCAGGATGCTTCCCTGGCCAGGCCCTCTTTATCTCACTGGGTCAAGCAGAAACTTTTGCAAAACCCGTCCATGCAGGCGGCACATGCCTCGCTGGATGCCGCACGCAGCCGTTTGCGGGCGGCCGATCAGCCCCTGTTCAATCCGGAACTGGAGCTTGATTATGAAAACGCCGATGTAAGCACCTATAGCGGAGGGGTCAGCCAGACCATTGACTGGTCGGATAAACGCGCTGCCCGATCCAGTATGGCCGACTATGAATTGCTAAGCGCGAATGCGAGCCTGATTGCCAGACGTCAGACACTGGCAACCGCTTTACTCAAGGCATTGATGGACTGGCATAGCGCCAATGAACGCCTCTCTATCAGTCAAAAACAGGCCGATTTAATACGCCGTTCGGTCAAGCTTGCAGAGCGTCGCAGAAAAGCGGGTGATATCAATCAGGCTGATCTGGGGTTGACGCGCATGGTATCGGCTGCGGTGGCTTTCGAGCAGTCTGAAGCGCAGGAAAACGTTATTCAGGCACGCCGTGCCCTGATGAGTTTGACCGGTCAGGATGAAAGACAGCTGCCGCCTTTCAGCAGTCAGTTTCCTGAACTGAAGTTTCACTGTTTTTTTAAGAATCTTGTTTGGCAAAAACCATTCATAAGCATGCTCATGCTACCGATAGAAATAACTTATAA
>JAHXHF010000218.1 GCA_025656895.1 gamma proteobacterium symbiont of Bathyaustriella thionipta | reverse complement strand
CATGCTGTCTTCTCCTGTGAATTCAATGTCACAGGTAAGATAGGATAAAATCAAAGGGTGGGGAATAACGCTCTAGAATGACCGGTTACGCAAAAAAGTGAATGAGGAGACTTCCAATTTCGGCAAGAGCAAAACGGCCCTGAATGGTAAATTCGACCAGTTACTGGTTAAACTGCAAAGTCGTTTTAACGACAAGCGCTATGATTTTCTGTTAAAACCCAAAATTCGTACCGATTCGGAAAGCCTGCCGAAATTGATGCGTGACCTGGTGGGGCTGGGTGAACCCAAAGCGCAGATTACCGTTATTGACCTGAGCGCGGTTCCCTGGGATGTTAAACCCACCGTAACCGCGCAGATTGCACGCCTGTCATTCGAATTTAATTACTGGAATCCGCGTTTTCGCGAGTTTCCTCTGTTTTTATTGTGTGAAGAAGCGCATGCCTATATACCGCGCGCCAATGACCCGAAATTTGCCGGTACCAAGCGCGCTATGGAACGCATTGCCAAAGAAGGTCGAAAATACGGCGTGGGGCTGGGCATTGTCAGCCAGCGTCCGGCGGAATTATCAGAAACCGTGTTGGCACAGTGCGCTAATTATATCTGTATGCGTATCAGCAACCCGGATGACCAGGAATATATACGCAAGCTGGTGCCGGATGCGGCACGCGGTATATTGGATTCGATTACTTCGCTGGCTCGCGGGGAAGCCATTGTCATGGGCGAGGCCGTGCCCATGCCGGTACGTTTTCGTGTTGACAGGCCGAATCCTCCACCGAATGCGGCCGATATTGATTATGCCGGACAATGGACCGAAGGCCCGCAGGATATCAGCGTGGAACACATGGTAGAGCGCTGTCGTAATCAGCAGCGTTAACCGCTTCGAACCGATTTGGACAAGCTGATATTAGCGCCGCTTGATGCCGGCGCACAGGTCAATATTGAGCGACTCATTGCGGCGCTGCAGGAGGCAGGCTTTATCGGTGAGCCCCTGGCTGCCGCAGACGAGGCTGCGGCCTGGCGGATTGGTGAGCGTTTTCTGCAGTTACTGGCATTCATGGGCTGTTCGCCGCATATTGAAGTATCACCCCCGGCCGATGGTTCCTTTGATTTCTGTTATGTACAGCTGTCGGGGCCGCATGCCGATATTCAATTGCGCACCGCGCGCAATACCGCACCACCACGCTGTCCGGCCTGTCGTTATCGCATTGCTGACTGGAAGGCCTTGCTGCATGGACAGCAGTCTGTAAACAGTGCCTATGTCTGCGCTCAGTGCGCGACCCGCAGCCAGTGGTATGATCTGGACTGGCGGCAGTCAGCCGGTAGTGGCCGGTTGTTTCTGGAAGTGACACAAATCTTTCCCAGCGAAGCCATACCGGGTGATGAGTTGCTGGCATTATTGCGCTCAGTGACTAAAATACCCTGGCGCTATTTTTATCTGCAAGAGTGAATTCATGGATATTGTTTTTTTAAGAGACCTGCGGGTTGATACGGTGATTGGTATTTACGACTGGGAACGTGAAATTCGTCAGACCGTAATACTGGATATCGAAATGGGGGCGGATATACGCAAAGCCGCGCAATCAGACGATATTGCCGATACCCTGGATTATAAGGCCGTGGCCAAGCGCATGATTCAGTTTGTGGGTGACAGCCGCTTTCAACTGGTGGAAACACTGGCCGAGCGTTGCGCTGAAATCATTCGTGATGAATTTCCGGTGCCCTGGTTGCGCCTGAGTGTTAATAAAATCGGCGCGGTCAGTGGGGCAACGGATGTGGGCGTTATTATTGAACGCGGTACAGCGGCCTAGGCATCGGCATGGCACGCATCTGGTGCAGTATTGGCAGCAACATTGATCGGCAGCATTATGTATGTGCCGCTATCAGCGCCTTGCGTGAGCATTTTGGTGCACTGATTTTATCCCCCGTTTATGAGACCGAAGCGATTGGTTTTAATGCGCAGCCTTTCTATAATCTGGTGGCCGGTTTTGACAGTGAACTGCCGGCATTGCAGGTACATCAGATTTTCCGCCAGATAGAAGATCAAAACGGTCGGCAGCGACAGCCAAATAAATTCTCCAGCCGCACACTGGATCTGGATCTGCTGACCTGGGGTGATGAGGTGATCCGGCAGGAAAGCCTGCAACTGCCACGCGATGAAATTGAACGCTATGCTTTCGTGTTAAAGCCCTTGGCCGATGTGGCTCCGCAGCAATGCCATCCGCTCAGTGGTCTCAGTTTTGCTCAAATGTGGCAGGACTCCCGCATGCAGGAACAAAAACTGAGAGTCATAGAGCTGGATTGTTCGCAATAGCCGGCTTATTGCTGCAGACTGCGCCCGCCATCCACCGGAATAATCTGGCCGGTTATGTAGTGTGCTTCGGCCACCAGAAAACGTACGGTTTTGGCGATGTCCTCAGGCGTACCGGAACGTTTTAGCGCGGTTCGTTGCAGGATAATATCTTTCTCATCTTCAGATAAAGCCTGCTCCGGCCATAATATGGCTCCGGGAGCTACACCGTTCACACGGATATCAGGCCCCAGTTCACGCGCCAGAGATTTAATCAGCATGACATTGCCGGCTTTGGCAACCGAATAGACAGTATGATTTTTCAACGGTCGCTGTGCGTGCACATCTACAATATTGACAATGCAACCTTTGCTGGCACGCAATAAAGGCGCGGCCGCCTGTGAAAGAAACAGAGGCGCGCGCAGATTGCTGCCGATTAAATCCTGCCATTGAACCTCACTGATGGAGCCCATGGGGGTCGGGTAAAAACTGGAAGCATTATTAATCAGGGCATCCACGCGCCCGAATGATTGTTGTACTTCTGTCAGCAATTTTTCGCAGGCGCCGGCTTCGTTTAAATCAGCGCAGAACAAGCGTACCGAATCGGCCCGTTTGGCCTGTAAAACATCTTGTAACTGACGGGCTGTGTCTTCCGAGGAACGGTAATGCAGCGCAATGTCAAAACCACAGTCATGTAACTGGCGACTGATTTCGGCACCGATACGATGCGCGGCACCGGTGATAAGAGCTACTGCACGGGTGTTATTATTGCTCATAATGATGTCCATTTGCATAGAATTATTGGCTATTCTTGCGCGTCACTGGCAAACTGTAAACCGTGAAGACTGATTTACCAAAACCATCCCCGGAAGCGGCTGAGCACAGTCGGCAGTTATCGCTGCTGCTGAAGCATAATATCAGTACGTCTAAAGAAGGCTATTTAGCCTTTGACCACTTTATGGACATGGCTTTATACGAGCCGGGTTTTGGTTATTATTCAACCGGTAACATCAAGTTTGGCGAAGCGGGTGATTTTATAACTGCACCGGGCTTGTCGCCGCTGTTTTCACGCTATATCGCGCATCAATTGATCGCAGTCCTGTCATCGGTTGAGCGACCGCGAATACTGGAATTTGGCGCCGGCACGGGCTGTATGGCCGTAAATATTCTGACCGAGTTACAGCAATGCGGTATTTTGCCTGAGCGTTATCTTATCCTGGAACTCAGTTCCGAGCTTAAAGCACGTCAGAAGGCATTGATTAACGAAAAAATACCGGACATGGCTTCGCTGGTGCAATGGGTCAGTGGTGTGCCGCCAAAATTTCAGGGCGCCATTGTAGCCAATGAAGTGCTGGATGCGATGCCGGTCAGCCGTTTTCGTATCACGGAAGACGGTATTCAGGAGCAGGTGGTCAAACTGACGGACGATGCTCAGTTTCGTACCGATTTTGTTCCTGCATCCGCGAATTTAAAAAATTCGGTTGAGGCTTTGAGTTTGCAGATGGGTGGTCATGTTTTTGCACCCGGCTATCAGTCCGAAATCAACCCCAGGCTGCCGGGGTGGATGCATCTTGTCAGCCGCGGCCTGGAAAAAGGTCTGGTATTGCTGGTTGATTATGGCTACAGCGCCAAAGAATATTATCTGGCACAGCGTAATAAAGGCACCTTGATGTGCCATTATCGGCATCGGGCACATAATGATTTTTTCTGGTATCCAGGGCTGCAGGATATTACCGCGCATGTTGATTTTTCTGCGGTTGCAGAAGCGGCCAGCAGTAACGGCCTGCAGGTACTGGGTTATACCCCGCAGGCTTTTTTCCTGTTTGGTAATGGCTTGCAGGAAATGCTGGAGGCGCTGGACCCGGATGATGTGCAGAATTTTCTCAAAGTATCCGAGCAGGTTAAAACACTGACCCTGCCCGGAGATATGGGAGAGCGTTTCAAGGTTATGGCTTTGGGACGCGATGTGGATATGCCGCTGAGCGGGTTTGAAATGCGTGATTTCCGCGACCGTTTGTGATTCGTGGCTTTTTTGTATTTTTAATACTGCTTATCCTGGCCGGTTGTGAATCACTCAACTGGTACCGTCAGTCTATAAACGGACATTTCAGCCTGTTGAATCAGGCTGAACCCATTACTGAAGTGGTCGCTCATCCTGCCACCGATAAAGCCTTGAAAGAAAAACTGCAGCGGGTGCTGGCCATGCGTGACTTTGCCAGTGAAGAACTGCAACTACCCGATAATGGCAGCTATCGCTCTTATGTGTCTGTGCAGCGTTCTGCTGTTTTGTGGTCGCTGGTGGCCACCCCGAAGCTTTCCCTGAGGTTAAAACAATGGTGCTACCCGTTTACTGGCTGCGTGACTTATCGGGGCTATTTTTCTGAGGCGGATGCACGACAGAAAGCCAGCCAACTGACGGCTGCAGGCTATGATGTGGCGGTATTGCCTGTGCCGGCTTATTCCTCTTTGGGCTGGTTCGATGACCCTTTGCCGAGCACCACCATCCAATGGCCGGATAGCGCTATAGCCGGCCTGATTTTTCATGAACTGGCGCATCAGCAGTTGTATATTGCGGATGATACAGCCTTTAACGAGTCCTTCGCGACGGCAGTGGCTGATATTGGGGTTGAACGCTGGCTGGCCCGGCAAGCGGATAGCCGGGAAATGGAGATCTGGCAGGAAGAAAAAAAGATCGCTAAAGTGTTTCATCAGCTGCTGGCTGAATATCGTCAGTATTTATCCGAACTGTATCAGAGTGATTTATCTACAGCGCAAAAAACGCTTCAAAAAGCCGATTTGTTGCAGGCCTTAAAGGCAGAGTATGAATCACTGAGTAAAGCACAAGCGGGGCTGCGTATTTATCAGAACTGGTTTGATCAGCCGCTTAACAATGCACGCCTGGCCATCGTGGCCAGTTATCAGGATTGGGTGCCGGCCTTTCGTGAATTGTATGCACAGCATGCTGCAGACATGCAGGAATTTTACCGTGCGGCAGAAGTGCTGGGTGATTTACCCCGGCCTGCGCGCAGCGAACAACTACAACGACTTTTGCAGCGTACGCCGGACCATGTTCAAACGATGGCGACTGTTCAGGCCCGATAAATAAGCCGGAGCAACCGATTCAAGAGCAGTGGGTGTGATCCCCAGCAGTTGCAGACCGTTGTTTTTACACTGGGCTTCTGTTTTCAGGGATTTGTAGTTATCCATAGTAAAGGGTTTGCCGGGAACCAGCCCCAGTAAACGTGCCTGCAAGCGTGACAGACCATCACCCAGGCCAATAATTTTTTTGCGGCTGCCGATCTGGTCGCGCACATACTCAACCAGTTGCTTCAGTGTAAAGGTGTTGGGGCCGCACAGGTCATAATGGGCATCAAAGCTGTTGCGGTCATTCATGCTGCGCCAGAAAGCTTCAACAACATCACCAATATAAACCGGTGTCAGTCTGGCATCGGGACAGGCTAATGGAAAAGGTCCGGGCAGCCTATGCAGCAGTTTGGCAAAGCGATTCAGAAACTGATCGTCAGGGCCGAAGATAACCGAAGGTCGAAAGCTGGTGACCGGGCAGTCCCGTTTACATTGCGTATGCAGGCTGTTTTCAGCTTCGCCCTTGGTACGCAGATAAAGGCTGATACCATGACTTTCACAGGCACCCAGCGCGCTCATGTGTAATAAACGTTTTATATCCATGCGTGTACAGGCCGCTGACAGCAGGCTAGGCCATTCCACATGTACTTTACGAAAATTGCTTTTGCCCGACTGGTTCAGTATGCCGACCAGATTAACCACACAGTCAAAACCCTGTAAGGCCGCATCAACCGAATCAGCCGATGTCGGGTCATAGCCGAATAACTCGGTATTTCTGAGGACATGCAAATCTTGCTGGCGCTGAGGGTGGCGCGAAGCAATGCGTACCCGTAAACCTTCTGCCGCAAAACGGGTGGCGAGATGATGGCCGACAAAACCGCTGCCACCAAAAATACAGACTGAGCGTAGGTTCAATTTGGGTTCCCTGCTAAAAAATATGCATATACCTTATAGCGTGACAGTATATAACAAAGTCAAAGACTTACACACAATCCTGCTCACAAAAGTCAGAGGGTAAAAACATAAAATTGATGCTTTGCTGAGCAGGATCAATATAACAACGTTCTTTCCTGTGCCTGTTCAGGCACAACAAATCATTACATCCATGCGATTCGCATGTAACGAAATATTACAATGCTGTGATGCTTGTTTGTCTGATAATCCAGTAAAAACAATGACTTATGTTATTGGCACGCATACTGCTAAAGGAGGCCTAAGCCCGCCTATTTATCAGGAGACAGAATGAGCAGCGCCGCATTAAGTACCCGTTGGGATGTTCCCGCCGAGCCTGTATCAGACCGCCCGCAAGATCTTCACATTAGCTTTGAAGAACTGGTCAGACGCTACAGCAGTGATCTTTTCCGTTTTGCCTACTGGTTGTGTCATGACCGTGAAATTGCCCAGGACGTGGTTCAGGAGGCTTTATTGCGTGCCTGGAAATCATACGCTCAGGTAAAAAATCAGGCGGCTGTCAAAGGCTGGTTGCTAACCATTGTGCGGCGTGAAAATGCGCGTCGTTTTGAACGGGCCCGCTTGCAGATGTGTGATGTGTCGCCCGAAGTGGTGGCCGACAAGCACCACGATTATGACACCTCGCCGGAAGCCTTCGCTTTGCGCTGCGCTTTGAACGAACTGGCAGCGGAATATCGTGAGCCTCTGCTGTTACAGATTATCGGTGGTTATTCACAAAAAGAAATTGCTGAAATGACCGGCTTGAGTTCCGCCGGTATTGGTACACGCCTGTTTCGCGCACGCAAAAAACTGAAAGCCGTACTTGATCCGCAATGAATGTTTATGCGGCTTCCCGACCTGCTCATCAATGGAATCCGTCCGTGGCTTCCCGACTGCTGATTGTTGAAGATGATCATGCGCTGCGGCAGATGTTGTCGTGGTCTCTGGAAGACCTGGGTTATAAAGTATCCAGCACCAGCAGTTGTGCCGGTGCGAATACACTGGCCGGGGAACAACATTTTGATGCGGCCCTGCTGGACTATCATTTGCCGGATGGCGATGGCGTTCAGCTTAGCTCGGAACTGAGAAAACGTTTTCCGCATATAAACATTATCATTTGCAGTGGCGCGGCACACAGCCAGCCTCTGAATTTTTTTACCGATGCCGGAGCCCGGCAATTTGTCAGTAAACCGGTTAGTGCCGAACGCATTCATCAACTGCTGAGCGCGCTTGTACCCACACATAAAGAATTACGGTAGTATAATCCGGCAGGACGGCAAGGAAGCCGCAGCTTTACAACAAGGAAGATTATTCCCTTAAGCAATATACAGGATGAAAAATCCGGCTTGCCAATAAGCTAAGCTATGCGGGGGGGAAGAAAACATACGCTGATGCACTATCCGGATAGAGCTAAAGTTACTATTTATTTGCACCATTGTCGGTTCTTGCTGACAGGGCTTGTGTTGCTGTGCGGCCCTTTTTTTATGCACAGCGCGCTTGCGGATGATGAAGCCACGCGTGAGATGCGTCTGAAAGCCTCTTTTATCTACAATATGGCCAAGTTTGTTGAATGGCCGGCCGCTACGGCTAAAGAACATTATTCATCCATGAGTCTGTGCTTTCTGAATGCAGATCAATGGCGCTGGCTTATTGATGAGTCCCTGCAGAATAAAAAAATTCATGGCGAGCCGCTGATTCTGCGTTATCCCGATCATATTGATGATACCGATGGATGCTCGGTGTTATTCATCGCGGCTAGCAATCCGGTGCTATATCAATACAGCATGGCGCATCTGCCTCCTGAACATGTACTGACCATTGGAGAAAGTAAAGACTTTCTGGCGGCTGGTGGCATGGTTAATTTCTATACCGAGCAAAACCGCTTGCGTTTTGAAATCAATCCACTGGCGGCTCAGCATGCCGGTCTGCTGATCAGTTCCAAGCTGCTGAGTCTGGCACGTATCAGAGAGATGCCGGGAGCAAGCGAATGAGCCTGTCCGCTATCAGTGGAAGACTGAGTATCCGCAGTAAACTGATGTTGCTGCTGCTGGCCACCAGCATCATCAGCATGAGCCTGACCATCGCCGCATTTATCTTTAGCGACCGTTATTCCACGCGCCAGACACTGGCCTATATTGTAGCCAGTCAGGCCAATATGATTGGTTCCAGCAGTACCGCAGCACTCAGTTTTGGTGATCACGCCGCTGCCGAGGAAATTCTGGGCTCATTGATACACCAGAGCCATATTCTCAGCGCGCGTATCTATGATACGGATGAGCGCGTATTTGCGGAATATTTCCGTCCTGGCATCAGCAATCAAAGGCCTATGGAATTCCATTCCCACGATTACAGTTTTGCCGGTAACCAGATTGACCTGTATCACCCCATTCTGCTGGATGATGAGCTGATTGGAACCGTGCATCTGCGTGCGAATACGCAGGAACTGGGCGCACATTTTCTGCGTTACGGGCAAACGGTGTTTATTGCACTGGCCATCTCGTTATTCATTGCTTTCATGGTATCCAGTCGTTTGCAGCGCACGGTTTCCAGGCCCTTGACCGCCATAACCGGCACCATGCGCCGGGTTGCCCGCGATCAGGACTACAGTGTAAGAGTGGAACTGGACGATGAAAACAGCCTCAGTACTCTGGCGGATGATCTGAATGAAATGTTAAATCAGATTCAGCTGCGCAACAAACAATTGCAGGATCACCAGAAAAACCTGCAAAAACATGTGGATGAGCGCACCGCAGAGTTATCCCGGCTGACCGAAAAGTTTCGCTTCCAGGCCGAACATGAACCACTCACCGGCCTGCCCAATCGCAGCAGCCTGCTCAGCCGGCTGCAGCAGTTGCTGGAACAAAAAAATCTGCATGAACCGATTCATGCGCTGCTGTTTCTCGATCTGGATCAGTTCAAGGTGATTAATGATACTTACGGTCACGAAGTGGGTGATCAGATTCTGATTCAGGCCGCACGCCGTATTGAAAAATGTATGGGGCCACAGGGTTATGCATCACGTCTGGGCGGGGATGAATTTATTTTATTGTTGCCCGACATAAAATCGGCCGTTTGCGCGGAAGAAACAGCCCGCCGGATTGTGCGGGAATTGTCCCGGCCTTTTCAATTTAATGCCATCAGTTACCGTATTACCAGCAGCATAGGCATCAGTCTGTATCCGGATGACGCAGATGATGCAGAAACCCTGATCGGCCATGCCGATGCGGCCATGTATAAAACCAAGGCTAGCGGTAAAAACGGCATCAGTTTTTATTCGCCTAATCTGCATGAAGTCATGAAGAGCGATTTTCAAATGGAACGGGCGCTGCAAAAAGCCTTGCAGGAACAGCAGTTTGAGATACGTTATCAGGTATTGCTGAATAGCGATAACGGTGAGCTGGATGCGCTGCGCGTTCAATTACACTGGTTGCACCCCTTGCTCGGAGAAATTCCGGCGCAGGAGTTTTTACCGATTGCTGAAAGCAAGGGTTTGATCGGGCCGCTGAATGAATGGCTGTTGCAGCAGTTGTGTGAGCGCCTGAGCCGCTGGCAGCAAGCCGGCCGTAGCGGCATGCGTATGATTGTGCATTGGCCGACGCTGTTGCTGCAACAGCATGATCTGAGCGAACGTATTGATCAATTACTGCAGCAGTATCATATCAGCGCTGATCAAATTGAATTGGAAATCAGTGAAACCGGCATAGCCGCTGCTGGCGCTTCTGTCTTTTATACTCTGAAAGCATTGCATAAGTTAGGGCTTGCAATCAGTTTAGACGGGCTGGGAGTTGCTGTTTTGAGGTTGATCAATACTCGGGAACTGCTTATTTCTCACGTAAATCTGAATAGTGAATGGTTGCAGCAACCCGGTGAACGGTCGGCGCAATTACTCAATGCCATCCGTTTGTTTGCTGATAGCCTGCAACTGGATTTTGTTGTTTACAGTGACCCGCAGCATAGTAATCCGGCACAGTTTATAAAGCACCCCTATGTACAGGTGCTGATTTTATCGGATGTGTTAAGTGCAGCAGAATTTGAACAACGTTATATCGGCTGACGGTGGCTGTGGTTCCCAAATCAGCGTTCGTATGCATTTATTGTGTATCCGATCTGCAGGTACGGATTCAGGATTATGCTAGCAAAGCCTGGTAACGGGCTAAAAGCTGTAAAATTGTGCCATGTGTTTCAAGCGACAGGCTTTGTGGCGGCTGCGCGGCCTGTCGCCAGCTGCCATCATCACGCTGTTTTTCAAGTAACCAGGCCATGCCTTTGACGACCGCCGGGTGATCCGCTCCCCACACATCCAGTAGCATCAGCAGTACGTTTGCGCTTAGCGAAGCGTCACTGATAGCGGCACAGCCGTCATCGTTCTGCGCCCTTGTTTGTTCTCCCCAGCCACCCTCATCATTCTGGCAGGCCAGCAGCCATTCAATCATTTGTTGCGCCCAGGGTTGAGCCAGATCGGCCTGCATGGCGGCCAGCCCGCGCAAGGCATAGCAAATGGCAAGCAGCTTATCCGCTGTCGGCTCATTATGCTGCAAGCCGGCGCACTGCCGATACAGAAATTTAAGCGCTTTACGAACCGCGCTATGGCGTCGGCTTTTTTGCAGATGCTGCAGTGAAAGCAGGGTTTCCCCTGTCAGGGCATTGCGGGAAAGGCTGCCGGAGTTTACCTGTATATTGGCCAGGCTGTCGCTGGCGGTTAATAAAGGTACCTGATTACCCCCATGGCTCAGCCATGCTCAACAACCGCTGAGGCATTGGAGGTGTACGTAGTGCAACATAAGCAAGCCTTGGGATCA
>JAHXHF010000368.1 GCA_025656895.1 gamma proteobacterium symbiont of Bathyaustriella thionipta | reverse complement strand
TGGCCAAAAATGCAGGCAATTGACTGAATTCGACGGCGGGCGGGGTCATAGCCCCTCGAAAATAGCGAGTTTTCTGCCGGACACTATTTACCCCGCAAACTCTTTCTTTTATGCGGGTTTTTCTACGGCCTCGTTATAAAGAAGTAGTCATTCAGTGAATAGAAAAATGACAGGGAAATAGCTCGGGTTGCCACCGATTAAAGCGCTTAGCTGAATAGCAGCCAGTAACGATTAAAAAATCCGGGATAAGTGCTTCATCGCCTGCAAAATGCGGTTTCATTCGGATTCTCTACCGCATCGGCAATGGCGCTGACAAAGTCTCCCAGTTCCTGATGTGAAATGGCGCTGAGAATACGGTTCAGCAGTTTGGGGTCTATGCTGGCTTCTACTGTACGACCATCATTCAGGCTGATAGATACGCCGGCGCGATGCACGTGTTCTTCACCGGCGGCTTCGGCGTACAGGGCTTCATCCATGTCGTACATTTGTTCATAAAATGTCTCTATGTTATCCAGTATTTCGTCATCGGTGTCTTCTGCAATGGCGATATTGATGGGTTCATCGTCTGTGCCGCCGGAACGGTTTGGCTGAATTTCAAGCTGGCGCAGGAATTCGCTAAATTGTTCAGCCGGACGTGGATCAAAGAAAATATATTCGAGCATGCAAGGGCTTCCTTTATCAGACTCTGACCAGAGCGGCTTCAACCTGTTGGCGTTTTTCAACACCGACCAGTTGTTCAATCAGTTGCAGGGCAAAATCCATAGCAGTGCCGGGGCCGCGTGATGTAATCACTTTACCATCTACCACGGTGGCCTGGTTCAGCAGGGTGGTGGCAGGATACTGGCTGGCATCCAGAACCCCGGGATAGGCAGTCGCCTGACGATCTTGCAGCAGTCCGGCACTGGCCAGAACTTTGGGGGCGGCGCAAATGGCGGCGGTATAAGCGCCATTGGCGGCTAATTGCTGCAGCTTGTTGCGGATGCGTTCATCATTGTCCAGATGATCGGCTCCGGGCAGGCCGCCCGGCAGTACGATCATATCAAAGTCCTGCTCCATGACCTCATCCAGCAGGCAGTCGGCCAGCAGAACAACCCCACGGCTGGCGGTTATGGGCTGCTCATCAAGTGCGGCGCTGGTGACTTCAATATCGGCTCTGCGCAACAGGTCGATGAGAGTGACGGCTTCGAGTTCTTCGCAACCTTGTGCGAGTGGGATAAGGACGCTTGCCATGCTGCTGTTCTCCTGTCGGTTTGGGTTTTAATAAGCTGAGAGACCGGTAGCAGAACAATACCGGCCTGTTGCAGTTGCGGCAGACGCTGCGCCAGCACCTGCAATGTTTGCGGGTAAGGATGGGCAATGCCGATCGCATGTCCCCGTTTTCTGGCCTGCTTGATCAGTTGATCAAATTGTTTGTCAATGGCGGCTATATTCTGCTCATTATCGAGAAATACCCGGCGGCGTGCGGCTGCTATGCCCTGGGAACGGGCGCTCTTTTCAGCTACTGTATATTTGCTGGTACGGCTGTCAACAAAGTACAGCGAGCCGTATTTTTTTAATGCCTGCATGAGCCGGTTCATTTCCTGTCTGTCTTCGGTCAGCAGGCTGCCACGGTGATTATTGATGCCACGGGCACCGGGTACGGCACGCAAAGCCTGCTCCAGGGTACGGGCAATATTGGCAAAGCTTGCGCCGCTACGCAGAGAGAGCGGGTAATGCTGGTGGTCGTTATGGGCCTGCATCGGCAAATGCAGCATGACTTCCTGGCCGGCTGCGCTGGCCTGACGAGCCATTTTTGTGCTGTAGGGGGCGCTGGGTAGAAAGGACAGGGTCAGGCAGGGTTGTAAAGCCATCAGTTGTTTTACGGTGCTGGCCTGGTAGCCGAGATCATCAATAATCAGCGCCAGCACGGGTGCCGAGTCTGCTGCCGGGGCACTACAATCGCTTGCCTGAGCCGTTGATACGGATAAAGACAACAGCAGAATGATAGCCAACAGTAAAAGGCCTGTGAACTCATGGAGACGGTCGGCCAGGGTTGTGCTCTGTGGGTGCTTTGCGGCCGCAGTAAGCGGTGGGCGGCGGTAGAAAAAAGCAGGCATACTCATACTTGTTTATTGGCAGAGTTGCGCAGATAACGGCGTATAGCGTAAACGGCCAGTGCAAAGGCCAGCAGCGCCCCACCTGCAAACACTGTGCGAGTCAGCAGAAGATTATGCTTTTCAGGCAGGAAAGCCAGCCCTCCTGAAAAGCCTTCATCGTTACTGAAAAAAGCCACCCAGATTCCGACACTTCCCATGCTGGCAAGGAAGAGTGTGGCAAAAAGATCATTGCTGGACGCGTCCGTTCCAACAAAAATCATGGCGGCGGTCAGTAGAAATACTATCCCGCAAACCAAAATCACCCACATGGGTGCATGTACTGTTCCGGCCTGGGTCGGTATCAGCCCGCTTGCAATGCCCAGCAGGAATAGACCGATAGCAACGCATATCAGTATGACCGTATTATTGGACAGAAGATTGGAGGACTGGTCGTTCATACGGATCAAGGTATCCTGAATTAGAGTTTTTTATCCTTGCCGAAAGCGGCGTGTGCAAAGACCAGTCCTTTCAGTATATTGACCGCTTCACCCAATGCGTAATCCTGCAGAATCAGTGAAGTTTTTTCCGCTTTATCGTCTGTGTTTTGTTTGCCTTCATTGCTGCCTTGCAGGTGGCGCGCCAGATTGGCTTCTTTGAGGCTGTTATGAGCGTCCGCAGATTCTGATTTACTCAGCGTCAGTGACTGCAAGCTAATATCGGGCGTAATGCCTTTCGCCTGAATGGAGCGACCGCTGGGAGTATAGTAGCGGGCGGTAGTTATTTTCAGGGCGGTTTTCTGATTGATGGGCACAACCGTTTGCACCGAACCTTTACCAAAGGTCTGTTCGCCCACGATAACGGCACGTTTTTGATCCTGCAGGGCGCCGGCAACAATTTCAGAAGCCGAGGCCGAGCCACCGTTGACCAGCACCACCATGGGTGCGTCATTAAGAATATCATCCGGCGCTGCCGAGAAGCGTAATTGCTTGCTTTTGTTACGGCCCACGGTATAAACAATCAGGCCCTTGCGCAGAAAGGCATCGCTGATTGAAACCGCCGAATTCAGGATGCCGCCGGGGTTGTCACGCAGATCCAGCACCAGTCCTTTAATGGAGCCGGACTGTTTTTTCAGCTGGTTAATCTTGTTCTGCAAATCATCGACAGTAGCCGCCTGAAATTGTGAGATGCGTATATAGGCAATACCTTCATCCAGCATGCGCCCTTTAACGCTGGCCACCTTGATGATGGCGCGTTTGATGGTGAATTTTAGTGGTTTTTCTGTACCTTCTCGCAGAATGGTCAGGTCAATTTCTGTACCGGGTTTGCCGCGCATCATGTCAACCGTATCATTCAGATCCATGCCTTTAACCGGCTGGCCGTTAATGCGGCTGATCAGGTCACCACTTTTCAGGCCGGCTTTTTGCGCGGGGGTATCATCAATGGGCGCAATGATTTTGATAAAGCCGTCTTCAACGCCGACCTGAATACCCAGGCCACCAAATTCCCCCGAGGTGCCTTCGCGTAAATCCTTGTAACGGTCGGCGTTCAGATAACTGGAATGCGGGTCCAGTCCGGCCAGCATGCCGCGTATCGCATCTTCAAGCAGTTGTTTGTCATCGACCGGTTCCACATAGTCTTTTTTTATGCGCCCGAAAACCTCGGCAAAGATTCGCAGTTGCTCTAAAGGTACGGCTTGTTGCTTGCTTGCGGTTTCTTGTGGCGGGCTTTCTTTGGCGAACATGCCGGTAAAAGGTGCGCAACAAAGCAGCAGGCCGATGATGAATAGATAATTCCAGTTATTTGCTTTCAATGGATAGCTCCTGCTTGTTGTATGCGGGTTGTCATTGTGATGCGGTTGCGCTTGATCGGCAAACACCATTTTTTGGGATTAACCGGACTGCCATTGTGACGAATACCGAAGTATACGGCTATTTTTTGTCGGCCACCGCTGTTACCTGCGCCGGCTATGATTTCTCCGCCATCAACCCAGTCACCGGTATCCTTGAGCAGGGTTTCGTTATGCCCGTACAGAGTCATGAAACCATCACCATGATCAATGATCAGCATCAGTCCGAAACCGCGCAGCCAGTCAGCAAAAACAACCTGGCCGTGATGTATGGCTTTGACCCGGGTCTGGTCTTTGGTTTCAATCAACACGCCGTCCCATTTTATACCGCCTTCTCTGGCGCTGCCAAAGCGGGCAGACAGCCGACCTTTGGCCGGCCAGGGTAGATGTCCGCGTCGTTTTTTAAAAGGTTTGGCCAGAGATTCGGTGGGAATGGCGGCTAACGATTGCTGCAGTTGCTGTAACAGTTGTTCAAGCGCGGCCTTGTCCTGTTGCAGTTTATCCAGGCTGCTGGCACTGCTGCTGATGCGTTGTTGCAGTTCGGTTATGACCTGTTGACGTGTTTGTTGCGCGGCGGTTAATTGTTGCATGCTGTTTTTTTCGTGACTGTGTAACTCTGTCAGTTGCCGGCTTTGCTGTTCAATAGCCATACGGTTCTGCCGCAGTTGTGCGAGCAGAAGTTTACTGTCGCTGATTTTTTGCAGGCGCTCACGGTTGAAATATTCATAGTAGGATAACATGCGGCTGATGCGGTTAATGTCACCCTGGTTGAGCATTACCTTCAGGCGTTCCTGACGCCCCATAATGTACGCGGCACGCACCTGCTCGGCCAATCCTTTACGTTGTTGCTCAAGACGCTGATGCAGTCGATCCTGCTGCAGCAATAACTGCTGGCGACGGTTTTCCTGTTCCTGGATACGTTTGTCAAGCTCAAACAGATGCCGCTTTACCTGGCCTATCTGTATTTCCACATCACGTAATAATTGCTGCTCGGAAGATTGGCTTTGCTTATCCTTGTTTAAACGCTCATTGAGCTGGCTGATCTGGCTGCTGATCGATTGCAGTTGATGGCTGGCATCATCAATGGAGTCAGCAAGCGCCGCTAGCGGCAGCAGGCACAAGGATAGAATCAGCCCATTGCAGTGAAACTTACTGATCCGCTTCATCGGCCGTAAAGCTGATCAACTGATGGCCGCTCATTTCTCCGGGTAAGGGCAAATCCATGATTTGCAGCAAGGTGGGGATGATGTCGCACAAGGCGGCAGAATCCGCCAGGGTGGCTTTACGACCTACATAGATCAGCGGTACCGGATTGGTGGTATGCGCGGTATGCGGCTGACCGGTTTCACTATCCAGCATCAGTTCCGAATTGCCGTGGTCTGCAGTAATCAGCATTTCACCGCCGGCTCTGCGAATAGCGGTGAGTACGCGTCCGAGGCTCTTGTCCAGGGTTTCAATGGCCTTGATGGCGGCGTCCAGTTTGCCGGTGTGCCCCACCATATCCGAGTTGGCGTAATTGACAATAATGGCATCATAGCTACCGCTTTCAATCGCCTCGACCAGTTTTACCGTCACTTCCTGGGCACTCATTTCCGGTTGCAGGTCATAAGTGGCAACATCCGGTGATTGCACCAGTATGCGTTCTTCACCGTCGAAAGGTTGCTCGCGTCCGCCATTGAAAAAGAAGGTGACATGAGCGTATTTTTCAGTTTCGGCCAGACGCAACTGGTGCAAACCCAGATTGGCAATGTATTCACCGAAAACGTTTTTCAGTCTTTCCGGTGGAAAAGCGACCGGAATATCGAATTCACTGTTGTATTCGGTCAGGCTGGTAAAAGAGCCCAGTTTGCGCACAACCTTGCGCGGAAAGCTGTCAAAGTCGGGTTCAATAAACGGGCGGGTAATCTCACGCGCGCGGTCAGAGCGGTAATTCATGAAAATAACGGCATCGCCATCTTTGATAAACACCGGGGCTGCACCGTTTTCTGTAATGACGGTGGGTTTGACAAATTCATCGGTTTCGCCGCGTTCATAGGCCATTTTCAATGCGCTGAGCGCATCATTGGCCTGATAATCCGCAACACCCTGGGTCATAAGGTCGTAGGCGGCTTCAACCCGCAGCCAGCGGTGATCTCTGTCCATGGCGTAATAACGCCCGCAGATATTGATGATTTGTCCGCATCCCAGTTCATCAAAGACATCCTGCATGGCTCGTAATGAGGCTTCGGCACTTTGCGGCGGGGTATCGCGTCCATCCAGAAAGGCATGCAGATAAACACGTTGGGCACCGCGTTCAATAGCCAGCCTGGCCATTGCATGAATGTGTTCTTCGTGGCTGTGTACGCCTCCCGGGGATAGCAGCCCCAGAATGTGTACGGCGGCATGATTCTCAATTGCCTGATCCACCGGGTCGGTCAGGGTTTTGTTGGAGAAAAAAGAGCCGGTACGAATAGAGCGGCTGACGCGGGTGAATTCCTGATAAACAACACGCCCTGATCCCAGGTTTAAATGACCGACTTCCGAGTTGCCCATCTGACCACTGGGCAGGCCGACGGCCGAGCCGGATGTTTGCACCAGTGTGTGAGGGTAATCATTCCATAACTTGTCCCAAACCGGAGTTTCGGCCAGTGCAATGGCATTATTTTCGCGTTCTTCACGTTGTCCCCAGCCATCAAGAATAATCAGGACGGCGGGCTTGCTTGGATTTTTCATGGGGCGGGTTGTAACTCCAAAAGGATAATTCAGGCATTGTATGCCAGAGTGAAATTAAATCATTATTGTAAGTCGGCTGCCATTGATTTTACGTGCTATGTGGCGTGTATTCCATTTATACAGTAAAAGGCGTATTATTCTACACCTGAATTCAGTGATAGTAAGGCATCCAATGCACAGCAAGTTTCCCAAAACGGACGAAAATATTCTTGAAACAAAGCCTCAGGCCGATCATCTGATATCGGATGATGCCGATATTGATCGCGCTTCCCGTTCATTAAAAGCCATGTCTCATCCTCTGCGCCTGAAAATTCTATGTGTGCTCGGGGGAGATGAAATAAGCGTGCAGGACATTGTCGAACATGTGGGAACCTCCCAGAGTAATATTTCCCAGCATCTGGCCATACTGCGTGATAAAGGCATACTGGCTTCACGCAAAGATGCTAATCGGGTTTATTACCGTGTCAGTGACTCACGTACACTGGCACTGATTGGCATGATGCGGGATGTGTTCTGTAGCCACGCTCATTAGTTTCTGAATACCAGTCTGTTTTTCTTCTATTTTTCTTAATCTATTTCGAATCCTGTTATGAATACTGCACAATTGGCTGAATTTGCCAGCAATAATATTTGGCTGGTATTAGCCTTTCTGGTTACTCTGGTGCTGCTCGCACGCGCCTGGATGACAGAACTGGGCGACAAATTTTCGGTGGGTCCTGCGCAGGCCACCAGCTTGATCAATCACCAGAACGCGGTAGTTTTTGATGTGCGCCCGCAAGCCGATTATGACAAAGGGCATATCATTAATGCGGTAGCCGTACCCCTGTCACAGCTTGGCACGCAAATAGACAAGTTGAACAAATACAGGAAAAAGCCGGTTATTGTCAGCTGCCGCTCCGGCGCGCAATCACTGGCGGCCTGCAAACAGTTGCGTAAAGCGGGTTTTGATCCGGTGTACAATCTGCGTGGCGGTATTCTGGCCTGGCAAAGTGCCAATCTGCCGGTCAGTAAAAAATAGTCATAAGCCTGATTTCATCCTGAATTTTTTTTGTTTTCAACCTAACGGTAAAGAGCTAATCCTATGAGCGAGAATGATCCACAGTCTGCAGCCACCTCAAATAATGCCCCTGAACAGGAATTCGGCCTGCAACGCATCTATACAAAAGATATTTCTTTTGAAACGCCTAATTCGCCGGATGTGTTCACCCAGGACTGGAAACCCGAAATCAGCATGAATATGCAGACCGCTTCCAAGTCGATTGGTGCGGACGTGTATGAAGTGGTGTTGCACATGACCCTGACCTGTAAAATAGGCGAAAAAACAGCCTATCTTTGTGAAGTTCAGCAAGCCGGCATCTTTGGTGTGCGCGGTTTCAATGAAGCCGAAATGGGACATATGATGGGTGCCTATTGCCCGAATGTTCTGTTTCCCTTTGCGCGTGAAGTTATTTCTGACCTGGTGAGTAAAGGCAGTTTTCCGCAGATGGTTGTATCTCCGGTTAATTTTGATGCGCTTTATCAACAACAGTTGCAGCAACAAGCCAGCCAGAAAGAAGGCCAGCCTTCAACTCACTAGTGAGCAATCAAAGCTACAGCGTACTGGGAGCCGGCTCCTGGGGTACAGCGCTGGCGCTGCATATTGCACGTGCCGGCTATGCGGTAAGGCTGTGGTCACATGACCGGCAGCATGTCGAGGGAATGTTGCGCGATGGCAGTAATCAGCGCTATTTACCCGGTGTTCCTCTGGCGCAAGCAATTACGCCGCTATCGGATCTGAGTCAGGCACTGGCGGATAACAGCCAGATTCTGATTGTGGTGCCTTCGCATGCTTTTGCTTCGGTTTGTGAGCAAATCAAACCGTATCTGCAGGACTCAAACAGAGGGGTTAGCTGGGCCACCAAAGGTATGGACCCGGCCAGTCGACGTCTGCTGCATGAAGTAGCGCAGGATATTCTGGGTACGCAGCATCCCCTGGCCGTATTGTCCGGCCCCACTTTTGCGTCCGAAGTAGCCAAAGGTTTGCCTACAGCCATCAGTATTGCTTCAAACAATACAGAATACGCACGTATTCTGGCGGAACAGTTACATACTCCCACTTTCAGAGCCTACACCAGTGATGACATGATCGGCGTACAGATTGGCGGGGCAGCCAAGAATGTGATGGCCATTGCCGCCGGCACGGCCGATGGTCTTGGCTTCGGTGCCAATACCCGCGCGGCACTGATTACCCGTGGTTTGCATGAAATCATGCTGTTGGGTACGGCGATGGGGGGCAAGGCGGAAACCTTTATGGGGCTGGCCGGTCTGGGTGATCTGGCATTGACCTGTACCGATAACCAATCCCGTAACCGGCGTATGGGGCTGTTGCTGGCTGAGGGCAAAGACCAGCAGGCCGCCCGTGCAATCATCGGTCAGGAGGTGGAAGGTGTTTCAGCCGCCCGTGAAGTTTTTCTGAAAGCAAAAAAACTGGGTGTCGAAATGCCGATTACCGAACAGACCTATCTGACCCTGTACGAGGAACTGGACCCGCGCGAGGCGGTGCAATCCCTGTTCAATCGAGCCATCAAGGCCGAGTAGCCCCGTAATAGACGCCCCCCAGAACCACCTCATGTGCGGCACCGGTGGCCGCTGGTGGATTACCGCTGCGCTGCGCTAAAGTGCGGCTTGCCAGCCAGGCAAAGGCGGCCGCCTCCACCCAGTCCGGATGCAAACCCAGCGCCGCTGTTGTGCTGACCGCTACAGGGGCGCATTGCTGAGCCAGCAGGCTCATCAGATGCCGGTTGTGTACGCCGCCACCACAAAAATAAATGTGCTCTGCGTCTAAATGATTATCAATCATGGCACGATGGATAGAAACGGCGGTGAGTTCGGCCAGGGTGGCCTGCACATCAGCCGGGCTGAGCGCGGCTTGCAGCGCTTTGAGATGCTTGTTCAGCCATTGCAGATTGAAATAATCCGGCCCGCTGCTTTTGGGAGCGGCTTGCCGGAAAAAGCTGTCCTGCAGACAGGATTGCAGCAGTGGCGCATGGCTTGTGCCGCTGGCGGCCCACTCACCATTATGATCATAAGAAGTTTGCCGGTGCTGGCGATTCCAGGCATCCAGCAGGGTGTTGCCGGGGCCGCAATCAAAACCGATGGCTGGCCGGCTGCTGTTTTCAAGCCAGCTCAGATTGGAAATACCGCCAATATTCACCACTGCAATATTTCTGTCGTCAGAGCTGAATGCCCAGTGATGAAAAGCCGGTGTCAGGGGCGCGCCCTGGCCACCGGCCGCCAGGTCACGGCGGCGGAAATCAGCCACCGTGGTAATGCCGGTATTCTCGGCAATAATATTCGGGTCACCGATTTGCAGTGACCAGGGCGTATCGGATTGAGGCTGGTGCAACAGGGTTTGTCCGTGGCTGCCGATGGCGTCAATATCATCCGCATTTACGCCGGCCTGGCGAATGAGGTGATTGGCTGCGCTGGCAAAGGAGCGTGCCAGTAGCACGTCCAGGTTCATCATTTGCCTGATGTCGTTATCCAGCCCCAGTGACAATCGTTCAATGCGTTCCTGTAAGGAGTCTGAAAGTGCATGGCTGCGATGTGCCAGCAGCCTGAAGTGGTGACCTTTTATCTCCAGCAGTGCGGCATCTATCGCGTCATGGCTGGTACCGGATAACAGACCAATAAAAAGCCCTTCAGTGGCTGCTGCTGGCAACGTCAACAAGGTGCAGGGTGTCCAGTTGGGCCAGCCATGCAGAAGTGGTTTTGTGAAAATCAGCCATCTGGGATTTTTCCAGTGGCAGGGAGGCGGGCAACTTTACGGTGAGCGGATTACGGTGTATGCCATTCACGCGGAACTCATAATGCAGATGTGGCCCGGTTGCCAGTCCGGTGGAGCCGACATAGCCGATAATCTGTCCCTGATGAACTTTACTGCCCTTTTTGACCCGCTTGGCAAAGCGTGACAAATGGCCGTAAACAGTGGTGTATTTACGTCCATGCTGAATATAAATGGCGTTGCCGTAACCACCTTTTTTGCCACGCACGATTACTTTGCCGTCACCGGTTGCGCGAATCGGCGTACCGCGAGCTGCGGCATAATCCACACCTTTATGAGAGCGCCATTTTTTTAGTACCGGATGCCAGCGCTTGCGGGTGAAACGTGAGCTGATACGGGCATATTTAACCGGTGTACGCAAGAAAGCTTTTTGCATGCGTTTGCCATCGGGTGAGAAATAGGCAGTGCGACCCTCTTTATCGGTGTAGCGTATGGCTTTGTAAACATGCCCCTGATTAATAAATTCAGCCGCCAGTATAGGGCCGCTGCGCAGTTTTTTTCCATCTACAAACTGTTCTTCGTAGATTAACGAAAAGCGATCACCGGTACGAATTTCCAGGGCAAAGTCTATGTCCCAGCCAAAAATATCGGCCAGTTGCATGGTCAGGCGGTCAGAAAGGCCGGCATCATGCCCTGCGGCAAATAATGAATCCTGAATGACGCCATTGGTGCTGCGAATTTTCTTTTCCACCGGGCGGTCAATTTTCAGTGCCTTGTATCCCTCCCCGGACTGGCTG
>JAHXHF010000384.1:9718-11259 GCA_025656895.1 gamma proteobacterium symbiont of Bathyaustriella thionipta | reverse complement strand
ATGCTGTCTTCTCCTGTGAATTCAATGTCACAGGTAAGATAGGATAAAATCAAAGGGTGGGGAATAACGCTCTAGAATGACCGGTTACATTCGTTTGATGATGGATTCTTTAAACTGATCTGAATATTTGGCTTGCATGTCTTTACCTCAAGGCGCCCCATTTACGTTAAATAGATAATTTCTAGAGGCGAAAGGTATCCTGACACAGGGGGGTATTACTGTTATTGTTAGCATCAGCAAGTCACGCATTCGACTTTAACAAGGCACTGCAGCAAGGTACAGATGCACTGGGCGGACAATCCACCAGCAAAAATACAACTTCCAGCCTGGACAACACAGAAGTAGCTAATGGCTTAAAAGAAGCTCTGGCTCAAGGGGTGGAAAATGCAATCAAGACACTGGGACAAACAGATGGATTTTTATCCAATGACCTGGTGCGTATCGGTCTACCGGGCAGTGTAAAATCAGCAGCCAGTCTGGCGCGCCAGATGGGGGCCTCTAGCTATGTTGATGATTTTGAAGCCTCTATGAACCATGCTGCGGAAAAGGCCGTGCCGGAAGCGGCCCATATTTTTGGCGACAGCATTCGAAACATGTCCATACAGGATGCCAACAGCATTTTAACCGGTGGTGATACGGCGGCTACAGATTATTTACGTAAAACGGCAGGCGAAAGCCTGACCCGAAGCTTTCGTCCGATAGTGGAGCAGTCCACCTCGGCAGCCGGGGTGACGGCCGCTTATAAAAGCATGATTGCTCAGGCCGGCCCCCTGGCCTCTATGGCTGGCAGCAGTACTTTGGATCTGGATGCTTATGTAACCGAGGAAGCGGTTAATGGCTTGTTCACTATGATTGCCGAGGAAGAGCAAAATATTCGTGCCAATCCTCTGGCTCGAAGTACAGATTTAATGAAAAAAGTTTTTGGCTCGGAATAAGATATAACCATAGAAATTATCAGGAAATGAATAATCGATGCTTAAAACGATGCGGTAAGCTGATTTTACTTTTGGCCTCTTTGCTGATGCCGCTTACTATGGTAGCCGGGGAGGATGCTGTGGTGCGGGGAGTACTGTTCTACTCACCTACCTGCCCTCACTGTCACAAGGTGATTGAGGATGTGCTTCCTCCACTCGTGAAGCGTTACGGGAAGCGCCTGATGATTGCGAAGGTGAACGTCCGCGAGCGTGACGGCAGTAAACTCTACCAGGCGGCGGTAAAGCATTTCGAGATTGAGGAGGATCGCCGGGGGGTGCCGACTCTGGTGGTTGGCACGCAGGTGATGGTGGGGGATGGCGAGATTCCGCAGCGCTTGCCGGATCTGATCGAGACATCGTTGGCTCAGGGCGGGGTGGACTGGCCAGCGATACCGGGCATGTTCCAGGCCCTGATCGATACCGGTTCGCCGCCCGCAGTGGCGACTGAGGCTGAGGGAGGGGCTTCGGCTCAGGCCATGATTGAGCTGGGTGCTCCGGCTACTCTGGCCGACAGGCTGCAGCAGAAACTGGCTCGTGATCCGGTCGGTAATGGTCTGGCGGTGTTGG
>JAHXHF010000384.1:0-9708 GCA_025656895.1 gamma proteobacterium symbiont of Bathyaustriella thionipta | reverse complement strand
TTTTGATACATGTTCTGCTCACTTTCCCGGGGCGTGTTCGAGAAAAAACAGTATCTTCAAGGCTTGCCTTGAGCATACCGGTGCTGGCTCTGGCGGGACTGGGAGTCGCGGCTTATCTGGCCTGGATAGAGACTGCCGGAGTAGCTGCGGTGTGCGGCCCGGTAGGTGATTGCAATACGGTGCAGCAAAGCGAGTATGCGCACCTTTTGGGGATTCCAATGGGGGTGCTGGGAGTGGTTGCTTATCTTGGTATTTTTTTTCTATGGTTAGTGGCGCATCGTGGTCCGATCCGCTGGCACCCACTGGCGCAGTTGTTGCTGTTTGCCCTGACACTGGGGGGAATCCTGTTTTCCATCTATCTTACCTTTCTGGAGCCGTTCGTGATCGGTGCGACCTGTATCTGGTGTCTGACCTCTGCCATCATCATGACAAGTTTGCTGTGGCTGACTCGGGACACGGCCGCCACAGCCTGGCGGACGCTGGCGGGGCAGGATGAACAATCTGTTTGACGATATTCCGGCCTGTCTGCTGCAATAGAATGTATTACGGGCATTTCTAAAAATTCATGAAAAATTCATGTCTGCCAGCTTTGCGCTAATCTACTCAAACAGAATTATTAGAGGTGCCCTTACATAAGTTCTTGCATGAATTTTATGTGGATGAATCCCCCCAACCCCCCTTTTTCAAAGGGGGGCTATTGTTTCCCCCTTTGAAAAAGGGGGACTATGGGGGATTTACTATGCAGTCATTTTATGACCGAAGCCATGATTGGTTCTGCAATTACTTATGCAGCAGCTTATGATTGCAAAAGCCGTTTTTTCTGATTCAATAATAAATACACCGATGGAATCAGATACAAACTGACCAGCAGAGAAAACAGCAGACCGGAAATCAGCGTAACGGCCAGCGGTTGCAATAATTCTGCGCCACTGGAGAGGGCCAGCGCCAGTGGCAACATGCCCACCACGGTGGTCAGTGTGGTCATAAGAATGGGGCGCAGGCGGATACGTGCCGCGCTGAATACCGCATCGTCCAGCGGCAAGCCTCTATGGCGCAGTTGTTCAATATAATCTACCAGCACAATGGCATTATTAACCACAATGCCACCCAGCATGATTAGCCCCAGCCATACCGGCATGGATAATGGTAAACCGCTGAGGCTGAGTCCGCTGACCACACCGATCAGTGCAAACGGAATACTGAACAGAATAATCAGCGGATTGCGGATGGATTCGTATTGCACCTCCATTACTACCAGTACCAGCAGCAGCGCCATGCCCAGCATTTTCAGCCCCTGATTGTGGCTTTCATTCAGTTCATTCATGCGTCCGGCATCATAAACCCGGTAACCGGCAGGCAGTTTGAAATTTTCCAGCAACTGTTGTACCTGTTGCAGCGTCCGGCCATTGTCACTGTCGGCTGACAGGCTGGCCGAAATTTCCACCACACGTTGCTGGGCATCCCGCAGTAGTTCGGCGTTACTGCTTTCAATTTGAATTTTGGCAATTTCACCCAGACGTAAGGGGCGGTGTTCAGCATCTTTGCTGAACAAAATCAGGGCACGCAGGTCTTCACTGCTGCTGATACGATGCGGCTGCACTCTCAGGCGAACCGGAATGCGCCGGTCATTCAGCAGCAGTTTAGAAACCTGACTGCCGGCCACCGCAATTTGTAATGCCTGACCAATATCGGCTGCGTTCAGTCCGAAGTCACGCGCGCGTACCCGGTCTATATCCACATTCAGGGTAAGCTGTTGGTCATCAGTGGATGACTGGATGTTGCTCAGTCCCGGTATATTCTGCAGGGCTTCGGTCAGGCGCTGGGCCTGCTGTTGCAAAACAGTCTGATCAGCGCCTTGCAGCATCAGGCTGACATCATCATTACCGCGACTGCTGCGAATGCCACGAATACCGCGCGCGTGCAGATAGACCTGAATGCCTACCAGTTGCAGCGCGGCTATTTTCGGGCGTAGCTGCTTGATCCAGTCTGCCGAGTTCGGCTGGCCAGTGTCGTTGTGCAGGATCACACTGATACTGGCACGGTTCGAGGCTTCAAACCGGGAACGGCCAAACACCATACCACCCACGGTGGTGTACAGGCTGGCCACATGCGGCTGTTCGGAAACCAGTTGTTCAATCTGGCGTACAGCCTGTTCGGTATCCTGCAGACGTGTGCCGCGATCGGCATTAATGCCGATGTAGATACGGCCATCATCCATTTTCGGCAGAAAGATTTCGTTTGTCTGCAACCAGTAGCCGGGAACCAGGCTAATGAACAGCAGCACAAAAAATATTACAATCCACAACGGATGCCGCATTAAAAACCGCAGGCCGTTGGCATAACGCTGTGACAGGCCGTTAACCAGCCGGTCAATCATCTTGCGCAGACCACGTTGTCGGCTTTGCGCGATACGGGCGGACAAAGCGGGAATCAGCGTCATGGCAACCAGCAGCGAAGCCAGAATGGCGCAGGAGATGGTCAGAATGAGTGACTGAAACAACAAGCCGCTTAAACCACCGATGAATAAAAATGGCAATACAGCCGCCAGATTGGTAGTGGTTGAAGCAATAATGGGGCTACTGACTTCATGCGCGGCTTCAATGGCGGCCTTTTGTGCATCGGCTTCTGTTGCCTGGTGGCGCTGAATGTTTTCCAGCATGACAATGGTGTTATCAACCAGCAGGCCGATACCCAGCGCCAGCCCGCCCAGCGTCATGATATTCAGTGTTAAGCCGGCCAGTGACATTAAAATAAAAGTCACCAGTATGGCTAATGGAATGGCGCTGCCAATAATCAGTGTGCGGCGCAAATTACCCAGAAAAAGATACACTACCAGCATGGCCAGCAGTCCGCCACTGAGTGCGGCCATAGCCGCGTTACGCACCGAAATACGAATATGGCGGGCTTCATCCGCCACCAGATTGACCTGAATATCATCCGGCAGCAGCTGTTCACGGCGTAACTGCGCCAGCTTTTTATTCACCGCATCCACCACCGCAATGGTATTGGCTCCCGGTTGCTTCTGGATGGACAGCTTCACCCCGGGTTGATGATTGAGGCGAATCAACAGACGTTGTTCCGCATTGGCATCCACAATTTCACTGATGTCACCCAGTGCTACAATGGCTGGAATTTTACCTTCTCGACCGATGCGCAGCGGCAGGGATTGCAGGGCTTCAATGGAGTCCAGACGCCCGGCAGCCTTGACTGACAGTTCCAGTGACGAGGTTGTCATACGACCCGCAGGGCTGTCCTGGTTGGCCTGCTGTAAAGCCTGACTGAGATCAATGGCATCCAGCCCCAAAGCGGCCAGACGATCCGGGTCTATGAGAACCTGAATTTCACGCTGCGCACCACCACCGGTTTCAGCCGAAGCCACGCCGGGTAAATTGATAAACCATTTGCTGAAATGATAATCCACCCAGTCACGCAAAGCCGCCGGCTCACGCCGGGCCGAACTGATGACAAATTCAACCACCGCTCTTTGTGAAGGATCGCGTTTATAGATGATGGGCGGTTGAATGTTATCCGGCAGAAAACGTTTAGCACGATCCAGGCGGGTGCTGGCATCGCGCAGCGCGGCATCAATGTCCGTGCCGTAATCAAAAGACAAATCCACCGCAGAACGGCCTTCGCGTGTGCGGGACTGAATATGGGTGGCCTGTTCGGTAATGGCCAGTTGTTCTTCCAGCTGGCGGGTTACTTCATCTTCCATGACTGTGGCGGGTGTGCCGGGTGACAGGACCCGAACCAGTACATCCGGGTGTATCAATTTGGGCAGTAAATCGGTACCCAGCCGTTCAAACGCGGCCAGGCCCAGAACCACCACGGCCAGTGTGATGGCCAGAATGCCGACCGGATGGCGCACAGACCAGCCAGCCAGTGATGCCGGGCGATTGTTGTTCATGCGGCCCTGACTTGCCGAAAAGCGGCATAAGGAGAGAGTTTCATCAGCCGGTTAGCGTTCAGGTTTTACGATGGTAACCAGACTGCCGGTCTTCAGGCCGAAAAAACCGCGTGTAATAACCCGGTCGCCTTCCTGCAGACCCTGATTGATAACGACACGGCGGCTGTCACGCACACCACTGATAATATTTTTACGTGCTACCTGCTGCTGTTGATTTACCACATAAACATAGCGGCCTGAATGGTCGTATTGAATGGCAGAAGCCGGAATGATGAGCAGGTCTTTCCAGTTCAGCTGATAGTCCACTTGCGCGTATTGGCCGGAACGCGCCTGCTCTGGAATGCTGTCGAAGGTGATTTCTGTCACTCCCAGGCGGGTGGCGGGGTCCAGATTGGGGTGAATACGGCTGACCTGTCCCTGAAATGTCTGACCCACAATGGCATTGACCTGAATCGTGACAGGCTGGCCTTTATGCAAAGCCGCCAGACGGGTGCCGGAAAGCAGGCAGCGCACACGCATACTGTCCGGGTCTTCTATGGTAAGCAGTTGCGTATTGCCGGAAACCACATCACCGGGTTCCTGCAGGCGTTCTGTAACAATACCGGTAAAGGGCGCGCTGATGCGGGTAAAGGCAATGCGGGTGGCCAGTAATGATTCTTCCGCACGAGCTACATTGACACTGGTTTGCGCGCGCGCGTATTCATCTTCCGAGCCGGCGTTGCGTTTTTTCAACTTGCGCTGGCGTTCCAGATCTACCTCGGCCTGCTGGCGATTGGCTTTGGCCTTGCGTAATTGCCCGGAGAGTATTTTGCTGGAAAGTTGCGCGACCTGCTGGCCTTGCTCAACCCGGTCACCGGGATAAAAAGGCAGCTTGATGATCTGCCCCTGTTCCTGCGTATAAATACGGGCTTTACGCTGGCTGAACAGCGTGCAGGGCATGCTGTAGCTGAGTTCTATATCGGTTTTTTCGGCCTTGATGACCTGCACCAGATGCGCGCTGCCATGAGCTGCGGCAAAAAGGCTCTGGCCCCATCCGCTGAGCAGAATAAAAAACAGCGTACTCAAGCGCAGGGCGGTTGTTCCTTTCATGCCAGTTTGGGGTGATAGTGTTTGATTTTACGTCGTACATTGCGCTGTACAATAATACCCAGAACCTTGAAATCCAGCCCGTCAAGATCAATTTCCGGATACAGGTCATTATCCGACAGCAGCATTTTGTGGCCATCTTCGTTTTCCACATAGCGGCGAAACCAGCGCACACCATCAACCTCTATAAATACATAATCACCATCACCACAGATATCAGCCGGCTGGATGATGACAATACATTGGTCTGGAAACTCGGGTTCCATGCTGTTATCAAGCACCTGCAGTGCGTAGGGTTCTGAACTGGCGCATTCACTCATGCGGCTTTACTCCATTCATGCGGTCGAATCGGATAGAATGACCGGTTTATTCAAAAGCGCAGTCTAACATGCATCATTTTCCCGGCACTACTGTTCACAAAGACCGCCATGATCTGAAAAATCTGCGCAATATGCTGCCGTTCCTGTGGGACTATCGCGGGCGGGCCTTGTTTGCGCTGACTTGTCTGGTTCTGTCCAAAGTCGCCAATGTGGGTATTCCGCTGATATTGAAACAGTTGGTGGATGACCTGCAGGCACAATCGATCGCCGGTGTGGCTATATTGCCGGTCAGTCTGTTATTGGCTTATGGCGCCCTGAAACTGGCCAACAGTTTATTCAACGAACTGCGTGATGTCATTTTTGCGCGAGTACGTTACCGCGCCATGCGCAATGTGTCGCGCAAGGTTTTGAAACATCTGTACGACCTGTCGTTACGATTCCATCTGCAACGCAAAAGCGGTGCCATTGGCCGGGATATGGATAGAGGTGCGCGCAGCATCAGTTCCATTCTCAATTATATGGTATTCAGCATCATTCCCATGCTGGTTGAATTTACCCTGGTCGCCTTTGTGCTATTGGGTAATTATGAACCGCTGTTCGCCATAATCGCTTTTGCTACGGTAGCGGTTTATTTCGGTTTCACTCTGGCAGTAACCGAATGGCGCATGGAATACCGCCATCAGATGAACAATCTGGATTCAGAAGCCGGTTCTCACGCAATGGATGGTTTGCTGAATTACGAAACAGTTAAATATTTCGGCAATGAAGATCTGGAACTGAAGCGCTACGACGATACCCTGGCAAAATGGGAAGAAGTGGCGGTTAAAAGCCAGAGCTCCATGTCTTTGCTGAATTTTGGCCAGGGCACCATTATTGCTGCCGGCGTTACCCTGATTATGTTTTTCGCCGCAGACCGGGTGACGCAGGGCGCGATGACCCTGGGTGATCTGGTGCTGGTTAATGGGTTTATGCTGCAGTTGTTTATCCCGCTGGGCTTTCTCGGCATTGTGTATCGCCAAATCAAATATTCACTGGCGGATATGGACAGGGTTTTCAAACTGCTGGAAGAAAAACCCGAGATCAGTGACGCACCTGATGCGGTGGATATGCATATCAGAGAGGCCTCCATCCAGTTCAATCATGTGGACTTTTTCTATAATCCGGACCGGCAGATTTTGTACGATGTGGATTTTTCCGTAGCGGCAGGACACACCCTGGCCATAGTCGGTGCCAGTGGTTCGGGAAAATCTACCATTGCCCGTTTGTTGTACCGTTTTTATGATGTCAATCAAGGCAGCATCGGTTACGACCATCAGTCTTTAGCGTCGGTTACGCAGCAAAGCCTGCGCAAAAACATCGGCATTGTGCCGCAGGACACAGTATTGTTTAACGACAGCATTGGCTACAACATCCGTTATGGAAAACCCGATGCCAGTGATGCAGAAGTACAGCAAGCAGCGGCTTTAGCCCACATTGCCCCGTTTATTGATGCTTTGCCGCAGGCTTACGATACGCTGGTGGGTGAGCGCGGACTGAAGCTTTCAGGGGGCGAGAAGCAGCGTGTAGCCATTGCCCGGGCCATTCTAAAAGCCCCGGAAATTCTTATTTTTGATGAAGCCACTTCCTCACTGGACAGCCATACCGAAAAGGCCATTCAGGCAACCCTGAAAGAGGTTTCCAGAAAAACCACAACCATACTGATCGCGCATCGTTTATCCACCATCGTGGATGCTGATCAGATTATTGTGATGCGTCAGGGACGTATTATAGAGCAGGGTCAGCATCAGTCGTTGTTGCAACAGCAGGGGCATTATTACGCTATGTGGCAATTACAGCAAAAGCAGGCCGAAGAAAAGAGTGATGATTCATGAAAACCTACCTGGTCGGTGGCGCGGTACGGGATGAACTGCTGGGGCTGCCGGTGCGGGAACGTGACTGGGTGGTAACGGGAGCCACAGAACAGAGCTTGCTGCAACAGGGTTTTCGATACAAGAAAGCGGGCTTCCCGGTTTTTTTGCATCCTGAAACGGGTGAAGAGTACGCACTGGCGCGGCGAGAGCGTAAAACCGCAACCGGCTATAAAGGCTTTGCTTTTGAAACCGGCCCGGATGTCAGCCTGCAGGAAGATCTGGCACGGCGTGATCTAAGCATCAATGCCATTGCAAAAACCGTTCAGGGGGAACTGATTGATCCCTGGGGAGGCCAACAGGATCTGGCGGCCGGCATTTTGCGCCATATCACCCCCGCCTTCCGTGAAGACCCGCTGCGTTTGTTACGCGCCGCGCGTTTTGCCGCGCGTTTCGAACATCTGGGTTTCCGGCTCAAACATACAACCTTTCATGTCATGCAGGATATGGTGGCCGATGGTGAGCTGGCCAGCCTGGGTTACGGACGTTTCTGGCGGGAAACTTTGCTGGCTGCGGCCAGCCATTCTCCACAAAAATATTTTCAGATACTTTGTGCCTGTGGCGCACTGGGTATTTTTCTACCGCAGGCAGCCCGCTTTATTTGCCCAAAAAATGCTCACAGCAAACAGGCCCAGGAAGCTTTGCAACGCTTGCAGCATTTCTCAACACAGCATTCCCAGGTATTTTTGCGCCTGGCGGTGTTGTTGTGTGAAACCCGTTTACCGGCCGAACATCAGCCACCCAAACAAATCGGTGACTGGCAACAGGCCATGCAGTTGGTTGCCAATGCATTGCCGCTATTGCGCCGCTTTGATGCGGCCACTGGTGTTCATTTACTGCAACAGCTCAAAGCGTGGCAACGTAAGGATTATTTTCTGACTTTGCTGGATGCCATGCGAGCTTGTTATTCTGGCGATAAAGCTGTTTTTACATGGCTGGAAAACAGCTTTGAACGGGCCGCAAAAGTTTCCCTGAATGATTCTGAATTGCAACATATTCAGGGTGCCGAGCGTGGCAAGCGATTGTTTGAAAAGCGTGTGCAGGTCATTCAGGAAAATACATAAGAACACATGCATATTCAGCTTCATCCGCATTCAGGCCCGGTTGCTTTAACCCGGAAAATTCATGAATGACACAGGCCCTCGCTTGCCTCTTGATTCCACAAGAAATTTTCTTCAGTTGCCCGTATTCATGGATACGGGGCGCCCTCAGATAATTCCTTGTGAAACCAATAGGCTGCGCGATCATCATGCGCATTCATGAAATTCCCGGGTTAATCACCCGCATTGAGCAAATACTGGATAATGGTCAGCGCCTGCTGTCCTTATCCAGACGTCATCGTAAAGGTTTGCCGGCTTTGCCTGTGAATACTGGCGCAACTTCACAGTTACCCGCCATGACTTCAGCCATGACTTCAGCCTGGCGCAAACTATGGGCGGTGAAACGTCTGGCCTGGTGGATTGCGCTGTTGTTCATAATCGGTTCAGCCTGTTTTGCCTGGGCCGCCTTTGCCAGTAACTGGCCGCATTTTTTGCCTGTCTTCATGAGCGGGAATGCTTTTATTGCGAAAGTCTTTTTTATTGGCTCTGTATTTTTCAGCAGTGCGGCCGCTTTACAATTGCTGGAAGCGATCAACGGCGATGTGGCTGATATTGGCCAGCCACAAGTATGGCGCTGGTTCGCCTGGAAACCGCATAACGCCGGTTATCTTTCCAGCCTGATTCAGTTTGCGGGTACCTTGCTGTTTAATATCAATACCTTTGATGCCATGCAAACGGGGCTGAACTGGCTGCAACAGGATGTTTGGATCTGGACACCGGATATGATTGGCAGCATCTGCTTTCTGCTGGCCGGTTATCTGGCCCTGATTGAAATTTCACATGGCTGGTGGTCCTTTCAGCCACGTCAGGTGGCCTGGTGGGTGGTCATGATTAATCTGGCGGGCTCACTGGCATTCCAGATTTCGGCTTTTTATGCCTTGTTACTGCCAGGCCCGGAAGCAGGCTGGGTGTGGAATGCCAACCTGTGGACCTTAGTCGGCGCACTGTGCTTTTTTGCCGCCAGTTATTTAATGTTGCCGGAATTGTTTGATGCGGATGCAGCGGTTTTGCAGTCAGCCTGAAACTGTCAGAAAATAATCAGCAGCCGCCCTGATTTTGCTTCAATATAGTGATTTGTGAAAATTGCCGAGGGAAAGAGATGGTTAAAAAATTGATGCCGGCTATTAATCCGGATGAAGCCGATGCTTTGCTGGCGCCCGCTTACGGTCGTCGTGGCCTGAACCAATCGGTGCCTAAATATCATCTGCCCGAGCATGAAATGGCCTCAGATACAGCCTATAACCTGGTGCATGATGAACTCATGCTGGATGGAAATTCACGTCTTAACCTGGCCACCTTCGTAACTAGTGTTTGAACGAAAACGATTAAACCCTAAGAAAAACAATAATCTATATACTGTTCAGTGGACTAAAGATTATAATGCCTGT
>JAHXHF010000348.1 GCA_025656895.1 gamma proteobacterium symbiont of Bathyaustriella thionipta | reverse complement strand
TCATGGCTTCCATCACTATCAGTACATCACCCTCACGGACTGCATCACCTACATTGACCCTGATTTTGATGGAAGCCATGAAAATGGAAACCGAAATTCGTTCTACTGCAAGCGGCGTAGTGTCCGCTTTAGCCGTTAAGGAAGGTGATGCGGTTCAGGTAGGTGATGCGCTCGTGGAAATGAGTATTTGAATAATGCAGCAAATAACTGATGGATATTGATCTGCTGAACCTGTGGAACTCCACAGGACTGGCCAACATGCAATGGGGCAACGCGCTGATGATTTCAGTGGGTGGCTTACTCATTTATCTGGCTATTGTAAAGCAATTTGAACCCCTGCTGCTGTTACCGATCGGCTTCGGCGCTATTCTCAGCAACATTCCGGTGGCGGCTATCGCCGGGCCGGATGGACTGCTGGGCATGATTTATCACGTGGGCATTAAAACCGGTGTTTTCCCCTTACTGATTTTTATGGGGGTTGGCGCACTGACCGATTTCAGCGCCCTGATCGCTCGCCCTTCCACTTTGCTGTTGGGTGCGGCGGCACAGTTTGGTATTTTTGTTACTCTGCTGGGAGCGCTGGCACTTAATTATATTCCGGGTTTTGATTTTAGCCTGGCGGATGCTTCCGCGATTGCTATCATTGGCGGGGCCGACGGCCCTACGGCTATTTTTCTGGCGTCACGCCTGTCGCCGGATTTGCTCGGGGCTATTGCGGTCGCAGCTTACTCCTATATGGCTTTGGTGCCGATCATTCAGCCCCCCATTATGCGCTGGCTGGTGACTGAGGAAGAGCGCTCCATTGTCATGCAGCAGTTGCGCCCGGTCAGCAAACTGGAAAAGATTCTTTTTCCCTTGTCGGTATTGGCATTATGTATCCTGTTGTTGCCATCAGCGGCTCCTTTGATCGGCATGTTGACCTTCGGCAATCTGCTGCGTGAAAGTGGTGTGGTAGAGCGCTTAAGCAAAGCCTCGCAGAATGAAATTATTAATGTAACTACAATTTTTCTGGGACTGGCGGTCGGTTCCAAGTTGCAGGCTGACAAATTTCTGTCACTGGAAACACTGGGTATTCTGGCCCTGGGTGCTTTTGCATTCTGTGTGGGAACAGCGGCTGGTCTGCTGATGGGTAAACTGATGAGCCGCCTGTCGGGGGGTAAAATCAATCCTTTGATCGGCGCGGCGGGTGTTTCGGCGGTTCCTATGGCCGCACGTGTGGTGAATAAAGTGGGGCTGGAATCCAATCATCATAATTTTCTGCTGATGCATGCCATGGGGCCGAATGTGGCAGGCGTAATCGGTTCTGCCGTGGCGGCAGGTATTTTGCTGGCTCTGGTGGGGCAGTAAATGGAAAGATGGGGTTTTCCGGGGCAGGAATTCCCACTCGCTTTATTGACATATATCACTGATTTACAATAGAATTGCTCGATTATGCCTAAGCAGTTGCCAGAGTATATAGATCCGTGGCGTCTTGCTGAAAGGCGAAGCAGGCTTTGCGGACAGTGGTCGTTGCATCATTTCTCGCGTTTGCGGAATGTTCTGGTTAGCGATGCGGGTTCGGTTGCTGTAGATCTGGATTTTAGCGTGGGTGTAAAACGCAGACCCTGGATTCAAGGTCAGTTGCAGACTGAAGTAATGCTGGTTTGTCAGCGTTGCATGCGGCCGTTTTTATATTCGCTGCAGTTGGACTTGTCGCTGCTGGTGGTTGAAACAGAGGCCGAATATGATTTGCTGCCAGAGGATGTTGATCCGATATTGGCAGATGACTCACGCTTGAATCTGTCGCAGATGCTGGAAGATGAAATGCTTTTGGCTCTGCCGCAAGTGGCTATGCATGAGCCGGATGATTGTGAGGTGAAAATGGATCAATGGACGCAAGCCGATGAACCTTTTGTTGAACCTGTAAATGAACCTAAAGAAAATCCGTTTGAAATATTAGCGGGTTTCAAAGCTGAAAAAACCAAATAAACTTTTGTCGGAGATTTAGCATGGCTGTACAACAGAATAAAAAAACCCCTTCCAAGCGCGGTATGCGTCGCTCACATGATAGCCTGAGTGCCCGCACCCTGTCGGTTGATCCCACTTCGGGCGAAACTCATTTGCGTCATCATGTTTCACCGGATGGCTTTTATCGCGGTCGCAAGGTATTCGCTGACAGCGAAGATTAATTAGCGACTGCACTGACGCAGTTCGCCAATGTCTAAAACAGTCAGCATAGCGCTGGATGCCATGAGCGGGGACCTGGGCCCTGCCAGTGTCATTCCGGCTGCGCGTGAAATGTTGGTCGCACATCCTCAGCTCAGGCTGATTCTGGTGGGCGACGAAGACGTGCTCAAGCAGCATCTGGATGGTTACCGTAACAGTCGCCTGAGTCTGCAGCATGCCAGTGAAGTGGTGGCTATGGATGAATCGCCTGCGAAAGTCCTGCGCTTGAAGAAAGACTCGTCCATGCGCGTGGCTATCAATCTGGTCAAGAGTGGTGAGGCGGCTGCCTGCGTCAGTGCGGGCAATACCGGAGCACTGATGGCAACCGCACGTTTTGTGCTGAAAATGCTGCCCAATATCGACCGTCCCGCCATTATTACCGCACTGCCTTCCATTGAAGGACGAACCTTTGTTCTGGATCTGGGCGCCAACGTGGATTGTTCTGCCGAACATCTGTTGCAGTTTGGTGTCATGGGCAGTGAGCGGGTGGAAGCCGCAGAAGGTATTGCCGCGCCGCGTGTCGGCCTGTTGAATATTGGTGAAGAAGACACCAAAGGCAATGAGCAGGTGAAACAGGCGCATCAATTGCTGTCCGCCAGTCATTTAAACTATATTGGCTTTGTCGAAGGCAATGATGTTTATAAAGGTGGCGTAGATGTGGTGGTGTCTGACGGTTTTGTCGGCAATGTCGCATTGAAAACAGCGGAAGGCGTGGCAAAAATGATTTCACACAACCTGAAGGCCGCTTTCAAGGCAAATCTTTATGGCCGCCTGGCGGCTTTGGTTGCCTTGCCGGTACTGAAAAACTTTCGTCGGAAAATTGATCCCAGGCGCTATAATGGGGCCAGTTTACTGGGGCTTAAAGGCATTGTGGTTAAAAGTCACGGTGGGGCCGATGCGCTGGCATTTGCCAATGCTATCGGTGTTGCCATGAGAGAGGTTGAGCACAATGTGCCCAATCGCATTGCGCAGCGTGTAGCCGGGCATCTGAGTGGAGAGAGCAAGCTATGATGATGGCACGCATCGCCGGTACCGGCAGCTATCTTCCAGAACGTGAGCTGGATAATCACGAGCTGGAAAAAATGGTGGATACCTCGGATGAATGGATTCGGGAACGCACCGGCATACGCAAGCGTCATATTGCCGCTGAAGGTGAAACCACTTGTGATCTGGCCGAGCAGGCGGCTCGTCGGGCTATGCAGGCCGCCGAAATTGATCATGATGAAATTGATCTGATTATTGTCGCCACCACCACTCCCGATCTGGTATTCCCCAGTACCGCCTGTCTGCTGCAAAAACGTCTCGACATACACGGTTGCGCGGCTTTTGATATTCAGGCAGTGTGTACCGGTTTTGTTTATGCGCTGGGTGTAGCTGAAAAATTTATTAAAACAGGTTCCGCCCGTTGTGCTCTGGTCATCGGTGCTGAAACACTTTCACGCATTGTTGACTGGACCGACCGTGGAACCTGTATCCTGTTTGGTGATGGTGCCGGAGCTGTGGTACTGAAAGCCAGCGACGAAGCCGGCATTATCTCAACCCATCTGCATGCCGATGGCAGCTACGATAAGTTACTGCATGTCAATGCCGGGGTTTCGACGGACTATCGAAAAATTTTAAACAAGTCGGCTTTTATGCAAATGCGTGGCAATGAAGTATTCAAGGTGGCAGTAACCACGCTGGGGCGCATTGTCGATGAAACCCTGTCGCATAATAATCTGCAAAAATCCGATATTGACTGGCTGATCCCGCATCAGGCCAATATTCGTATTATTCAGGCAACCGCCCGTAAACTGGGTATGCCGATGGATCATGTGGTGGTAACGGTGGGTGAACACGGCAACACATCGGCCGCATCCATACCCATGGCACTGGATGTGGCGGTCAGGGAGCAGCGTATAAAACGCGGCGAAACCCTGCTTATGGAAGCTTTTGGTGGTGGCTTCACCTGGGGCTCTGCACTTCTTACCTACTGATAAGACTTCTATCCTTATGTCTCAAGCATTTGCAATTGTTTTTCCCGGTCAAGGTTCACAGTCTGTAACGATGATGGATGCCCTGGCGGGGCAGTATCCATTGGTTCAGGAACTGTACGAGCAAGCTTCGGACTTATTATCTATTGATCTTTGGAAACTGGTTACAGAAGGACCCGAAGAAGACTTGAACAGGACCTGGAATACCCAGCCCGCCATGCTGGTTGCCGGGGTGGCCAGCTGGAAAATCTGGAAACAGCAGCAGGGTGCCGATCCTGTGGTGATGGCCGGTCACAGCCTGGGGGAATACACGGCACTGGTCTGTTCCGCTGCAATGGATTTTGCAGATGCCGTTGAGCTGGTTGCTCAGCGTGGCCGTTTTATGCAGCAGGCGGTTGCCGATGGTGAGGGTGCCATGGCGGCTATTCTGGGGCTGGATGATGATATGGTGCGGGAAATCTGCAGCAGCAGTCAGCAGGGCAGTGTAGTAGAAGCGGTTAATTTTAATTCTCCCGGTCAGGTAGTCATTGCCGGCCACGAGGAAGCGGTACAGCGTGCCATGCTTGCAGCCAGGGAAGCCGGAGCCAGGCGAGCCCTGCCGTTGCCCGTGAGTGCGCCTTCTCATTGCGCTCTGATGAAGCCGGCTGCACAGAAACTGGCCGACAAACTGGCTGCAATTGAGTTGCGCATGCCCGAGATTCCGGTACTGCATAATGTCTCTGTAATCCGGGCAGAGAGCACCAATGATTTGCGTCGCCTGCTGGCTGAACAGTTATTCAGCCCGGTACGCTGGGTAGAAAGCATTCAGGCCATGCAACGCATGGGGGTGGAAAAAGTTATAGAGCTTGGCCCCGGCAAAGTGTTAGCCGGACTGTGCCGGCGTATTGATAAACAAATTTCTGCAGTGGCTGTTGTCGATGACAGCAGTTTACAAAAAGCTCTGGGAGAAACCGCTTGATGTTTGAAAATGATCTTGTATTGATTACCGGTGCAAGCCGTGGCATCGGACGTGCTATTGCCGAAGCATTCGGTGCCGGCGAAGCCACGGTTGTGGGTACCGCAACCAGCGAAGCCGGTGCTGAAAAAATCAGCGCTTATTTTAACCAGCAGGGTATAAAAGGTCGTGGACTGTGTCTGGATGTGTCTGATTCAGCCTCGGTTGATGGCGTGATGAAAAGTATCAAAGATGAGTTTGGTGCGCCCACTGTACTGGTCAATAATGCCGGTATTACCCGTGATAATTTATTGATGCGCATGAAGGATGATGAATGGGACAGTGTGATTAACACCAATTTATCTTCCATCTACCGCATGTCAAAAGCCTGTTTGCGAGCCATGATGAAAGCTCGTCGTGGGCGCATTATCAATATTGCTTCAGTGGTCGGTAGCAGTGGTAACGCCGGTCAAACCAATTATTCGGCGGCCAAGGCCGGTATGCTGGGTTTTACCCGTTCACTGGCGCAGGAAGTGGGCTCACGGGGCATTACCGTGAATTCAGTGGCCCCCGGCTTTATCAAGACAGATATGACCGACGAACTGGATGATAAGCAGCGTGCCGCGCTGATCAGCCAGATTCCACTGAATCGCATGGGTGAAGCTAAAGAAATTGCAGCAGCAGTCGCTTTTCTGGCTTCCGACGCCGCAGCTTACATTAGTGGTGAAACCCTGCATGTCAATGGTGGCATGTATATGAGCTGATGGATAGGTTTTGGAACCACTCTGCGAGTGGTAAAACGATAGGAGTCTGTCGGACTTAGGGGTTCGTAGCGAGGCGAGTGGGAAATCGCTGCAGTAGAATCAGCCTCAGTCCGACAGACTCCTGGGATAACTGTTCAGATGGTCGCTGAAAGCAGTCAGATCAAGGCAAAAAATGTGAGTTTAGCCGTGTAAATGAGCATTTTCGAACAGCGGGTTTGCTAATTTCAGCGCTTAGCTGAATAGTTATAAACTCTTTTTGTAACTTTTTATATTTGTGCATACAATACAGGCTTGGCTTTGTTGGCCACTGTAATCTTTAAGAGGATGGAGCAGACATGAGTAATATCGAAGAACGCGTAAAGAAAATCGTAGTGGAACAGTTGGGTGTGGGCGAAGACGAGGTTACTCTGGAAGCCTCATTCGTAGATGATCTGGGTGCCGATTCTCTGGATACGGTTGAGTTGGTTATGGCTCTGGAAGAAGAATTTGAAACTGAAATTCCTGATGAAGAAGCAGAAAAGATCACCACAGTTCAATTGGCTGTAAGCTACATCAACGCGCATTCCAGCTAATATTGATGTTGTTTTTTTTCTGTTTCAATGAACAGAACCGGGTTTTCGGGTCGATTGTATCCACCTTGTAAACCTGGTTTAAACAGACCCGGAGTATCTCCATGCCAGAACGTAGAGTAGTCGTTACCGGTTTAGGAATCATCAGCCCGGTCGGGCTGAATATCAAACAGTCGTGGGATAATATCCTGGCTGGGAAAAGTGGTATTCAGACCATCACTCATTTTGATGTGGAGCCATTCGCGACACGTTTCGGTGGGCCGATCTATGGTTTTGAAATCACTGATTACATAACACGCAAAGACTCTCGCAAAATGGATAAGTTTATCCATTATGGTATGGCTGCAGGCATTCAGGCCATGCAGGATGCCGGTCTGGAGATTCCGGAAGACAAAGCCGAGCGTTATGGTGTGGCTATCGGTTCCGGTATCGGTGGCATCACGGGTATCGAGACCAGTTACGGCGCCTACCTGAATGGCGGGCCACGTAAGATTTCACCTTTTTTTGTACCGGCTAATATTATCAATATGGTGGCGGGAAACCTTTCCATAAAATACGGTATGCAGGGTCCGAACTATTCGATAGTGTCGGCCTGTAGTACCGGTACCCATAATATTGGCGAAGCAGCACGCATGATTCGTTCAGGATCGGTAGATGCCATGCTGGCGGGTGGTGCGGAAATGGCTACCTCACCGGTTGGCCTGGGTGGTTTTGCGGCTGCTCGTGCCCTGTCACGGCGTAATGATGATCCTGAAAAAGCCAGTCGGCCCTTTGATGCAGAGCGTGATGGCTTTGTGCTGAGCGATGGCGCCGGCGTTATTGTTATCGAAGAGCTGGAACATGCGCGACAACGCGGTGCTCATATTTATTGTGAGTTGGCGGGTTCTGGTATGAATTCGGATGCTTACCACATGACATCGCCTTCACCCAATGGTCAGGGCGCGGCTAATTGTATGAAAATCGCCATGAATGATGCGGGTTTCAATGCCAATGAAGTTGACTATGTGAATGCTCATGGTACTTCTACCCCGGCTGGTGACAAAGCGGAAACCCAGGGTGTGAAAGCGGCATTTGATGATCATGCCTACAAAGTGGCTATCAGTTCAACCAAATCCATGACCGGGCATTTGCTGGGTGCAGCCGGCGGGGTGGAAGCCATTTTTACTATTCTGGCCATTCGTGATCAGGTAGCTCCCCCTACCATCAATCTGGAAACACCGGATCCGGACTGTGATCTGGACTATGTACCCAATAGCGCCAGAGAAATGAAAATAGAACGAGCCATTTCCAATTCATTCGGCTTTGGTGGAACGAATGGAACGGTAACTTTTTCACGCTTTACGGACTGAGATGGCGCTGCTTTGCAGCTTGCTGAACGGGCAGGCTGCCAGTCGTATTTCCCTGCAGGATCGTGGCCTGCTGTATGCGGATGGTTTGTTTGAAACCATCGCGGTTGTAAAATCCAGCGCCTGTCATGAGCAGGCACACCTGCACAGAATGCGCCTCGGTAGCGAACGCCTGGGCATAAACTGCCCCGCTGATGAGGCCTGGCTGCAGGATATGGCTCAACTGCTTGAGCAGCAAAAAAAGCCCAAAGCTGTCATCAAGCTTATACTGACACGTGGCTCATCCGGGCGTGGCTATCTGGCCGATGCGGGTGCAGCGGTTACGCGCATTGCTCTGCTCTATGACTGGCCCGATTACCCGGCCCACCACTGGACAGAAGGCATACGTATACGTTATTGCCAAACCCCCTTATCAATGAATCCTGTACTGGCGGGTATTAAACATCTGAACCGTCTTGAACAGGTGCTGGCCCGACAGGAATGGCAAACCCCGGAAATTATTGAAGGTCTGATGCTGAACACCCGCGGGCAGGTAATCGAAGGCATCATCAGTAATATTTTTCTGTTATCCGGTCAGCAGTTGTTAACACCCTTGCTTGAGCAATGCGGAGTGCGGGGTGTTATGCGTGAATTGATCATGCAGCACGCTGAAAAGTGGGGTTATCAGGTTCAGGAAAAGATCATCACGCCGCATGATATTGAAAAAGCCCGGGCGCTGTTTGTATCCAATTCCCTGATTGGATTATGGCCGGTTCGACAGATTGACGATCATTTTAAAGTACTGCAAGCTCATCATTTGAATCTGGCGGATCAGGCGCGAAAATTGGCTTTATCTTTATGTTAAAACTACTCAAATCATTGTTTGTACTCTTGCTTCTGGCTGGAATAGCAGCAGCAATAATCTATGTCGATTATCAGAAATGGCTAAAAACACCGCTTGACCTGCCTGCACAAGGATTATCTTTGCAGGTGCATCGTGGTGAGTCATTGTCGGCACTCGCGCAACGTTTGCAGAATGACGGTGTGATCAAGCGTGCCTGGTATTTCCGTGTTTTAGCCCGCTTGAATGGTCAGGCCAGGTCCATCAAGGCAGGCGAATTCCATGTGTTGGCCGGAACTCTGCCGGAACAGTTGCTCAATCAGCTGATTGCCGGCAAAGTGGTGCAGTATTCATTGACCGTGATTGAAGGCTGGCGGTTTGAAGATTTGTTACAAGCGATACAAAGCAGTCCTGATTTGCGTCATACGCTGCTTCAGGACTTGCCTTTAAGTGAACTTAATCTGCAGTTGGGGCTGAATCTGAAACACACGGAAGGCTGGTTTTTACCGGATACCTACCATTTTCCCCGTGGCACCACGGATGTCGAATTTCTTAAACGGGCGCATAAAGCCATGCAGAATGCCTTGCAGCAGGCCTGGCAGGGACGGGATAAAAACCTGCCGCTAAAATCACCCTATGAGGCTTTAATTCTGGCTTCGATTATTGAAAAAGAAACCGCCCGGGCAGATGAGCGTAAACGTATCGCCGGGGTGTTTATCAGCCGCTTGAAAAAAGGCATGCTACTGCAGACTGATCCGACCGTTATCTATGGCATGGGTGAGCATTATAAAGGCAATATTCGCCGCAAAGACCTGCGCCAGGATACGCCTTACAATACTTATGTGCACAAGGGACTGACACCAACACCCATTGCGCTGCCCGGCAAAGCCGCTTTAGAGGCCGCTGTTCACCCGATTGTGGATGGCTCGCTTTATTTTGTCGCAACCGGCAAAGACGGGGCGCATTATTTTTCCAGAACATTGAAACAGCATAATGCGGCTGTCAGACGCTATCAGCTGAAAAAACATCCATAAAATGACTGCTAAATTTATAACCATTGAAGGTATTGAGGGCGCGGGGAAAACAACCGCCCTGAATGTGATTCGTGATTTTCTTAATCAGCGCAGTATTCACTTTTGTGAAACCCGTGAACCGGGCGGAACACCTTTCGGCGAAGCCTTGCGCAAGCTGTTACTGGACGATCAATATAAAGGCCTGTCGGAAGATGCCGAGTTGTTAAGCCTGTTTGCAGCGCGCGCCGAACATTTGCATCGGATTATTCGCCCGGCTTTGCAGAAAGGAAGCTGGGTGGTTTGTGATCGTTTCACCGATGCCAGCTTTGCTTATCAGGGCGGTGGACGTGGTTTGCCCATGCAAAAAATTGCACGTTTGCAAAAGCAGGTGCAAGGGGACCTGAATCCTGACAGGACACTGTTGCTGGATGTGCCGGTAAAGCTTGGCCTGCAACGCGCCAGCCAAAGAAGTGAGCCGGACCGCATTGAACAGGAATCTATCGATTTTTTTCAGCGCGTGCGTGACACTTATCTGCAACTGGCACAACAGCAAAAAGAACGCTTTCGTGTGATTGATGCCAGTCAGTCTCTGCTGCAGGTAGAAGGCCAGCTGCAACAAGCCCTGGCCGGACTGTTTACTGACCCATGACAAGCAGCATACTGCCCTGGCAGCAACCACTCTGGCAAAACATCCAGCAGGTTCGGCAACGCAACAGACTGCCACATGCCCTGTTACTGACTGGCCATGCGGGTATAGGCAAGGCACAATTTGCGGCGGCTCTGGCGGCTGCTTTATTGTGCGAAAAACCACTGGCGGATGCGACCGCCTGTGGCCAGTGTACTGCCTGCAAGCAACGCCTGGCCGGCACTATGCCTGATTATAGGGTTTTACCCTCAGATACTGAAAAAAAGCTTATTCCGGTCAGTGATGTACGTGCACTCATAGAGTGGATGGCGATACGCAGTGATGCTGGTCGGCCCAAAACGGTGATTATCCATCAAGCCGAAAACATGAACCGTTCTGCGGCCAATGCTTTATTGAAAATTCTGGAAGAACCTTACTCTGACAGCCTGATTATGCTGTTGACCGCCGCGCCGCAATTTCTGCCGGTAACCATACGCAGCCGTTGCCAGAATCTGGCCTTCAGTCTGCCGGAGTTTGATACCAGTCTACGCTGGCTGGAACAACAAAAAATAACCGCTGCGGCAGAATTATTACAGATGACTGAAGGCGCGCCTTTGCACGCATTAGCTTTTGCTTCATCCCGGCTGCCTGAAGAAATTGCAGCACTACAAACCGGTTTTGTCGGTTTGCTCAGGCAAAGCAGCTCGCCCATGCAACTGGCTGCCGAGTGGGAAAAGCAGGATTTACAACGCAGCTTGCAGTGGATTTGTCGTCAGCTGGCTATGATGGCCTGCAGTCAGGTAGCGAGCGGCTATAAACAGGGTTTGCATCATGACTTGCAACAAATAGCCAAGACGCTAGACTATAAGACGCTGATTAACATGTATGACAAGACTTGCGACAGTGTTCGTTTGGCACGTGGTAACGTCAATGCGCGTTTGTTGCTGGAAGACTTGTTACTGAATTTTGTAACCCGGATTACATAAGCTGAAGTTTCACTGTTTTTTTAAGAATCTTGTTTGGCAAAAACCATTCATAAGCATGCTCATGCTACCGATAGAAATAACTTATAA
>JAHXHF010000366.1 GCA_025656895.1 gamma proteobacterium symbiont of Bathyaustriella thionipta | reverse complement strand
GGGAAAAAGATTTTGTTTCACTGCTTTTGCGTATGGTGGCTTGATGGCTGACTGTCAGGTTGATTTGGATTTCAGTGAAACTTCAGTTCTATATACTGCGGGTCGTAAATGAAGCACCAATGCCCGTCATTATCGGGTGCAAAGCGTTTAGCGCGGGGATTTAATCGAGCCGCTTTGTTTCTAGTCATGGCTACTTTTCCCCCATTGTTATGCGCTGCTTTTTCCTATCCCTGTTCCGAGCATAACGCATCCCTGCCGCCATCACTCCTTCCAGGCGCAAAGACCAGCCTGTTAAGGGCATAAGCGACCACCCCTCTCATCTTCTGCTGGTGATAACCTTGATGGCCTTACTGTTTTAGTAGCTTCAGCCCCAATATGATCATCACATTACTAGCCACCTATGCCGCACCTACTCAGACACTCCGTCAGAAAATAGAATTTCAACCTTTTCATTAGACAAATCGGCCTCTCCACAATAGCGAAGAATATGTTCTCTCGCTTCATCACGCAGTCGTATCGCCTTTGCCCAATTATCATCACCCGGCTGAATATTGACAGCTTTGCCAATCACCACGCCAATAGAACCAGGATGCACAAACCAGCTGTCCGGTCGTAAAATTAACCTTGTACCTCGAATGGCAACAGGTACAACCGGCAGTCCTGATTCAACTGCGGTTAAAAAAGCTCCCATCCTGAATGGCAAAAGACCAGACATACGCTGGCAGGTTCCTTCTGGAAAAAACAATAGCGATTGCCCTGCCCGTGCCATATCAATGGCTTGCTCCGCGTCAGCCAGGCTTTGCTTGCGGTCAAAGCTGTCAACAAAAATCGTTTTGATTTTGTTGAGATAAATTTTCAATGGCCAGAACCCTGTTAATTCTTTTTTGGCTATATAACTAAAAGCGTGTGGGATTACCGCAGTTAACAAATAGGAATCCAGATAACTGGAATGGTTAACTACGAAAATACAGCTCTCATTTTCATTGGGAATATTCTCCAGGCCTTTAACCGTTATCGGAATACCAGTAAGCCATGCCCATGCCTGGGGAAATTTTCGTGCAATGCGCCAGCGCCATGAATACCAGGGTACAATAACAATCAGTAACCAGTTAAACAGACCTGAAAGTATGAAGACGAGCCAGCAATAAAATGAATAGGCACGGGCTTTCAGATTAAGATAAATCCGTCGCATTTGCGGACCCAGAGAGGTCAGAAACAAGCTTGCAATCTGTTGCCATACCGCTCGCTCTGCTATACCAATTTCACCATGCAGATACAGGTCACGGCTGGCTGTTCGACGAATTTTTCCGCTGGATGTTTTAAGAATAGTACCAGGCGGTGCAATGACAACTTCATCCGGTGGTTCGCCTATGACATCGTTGATCGTGGCTATAACTTCTGCACGTAACTTATTTACCACATTTTCTTCTGTTGATTTTGTTTCTGCCATGACCACCAGTCGTTCTGTGCCTTTTTCTTCATCCTGACTGCCAAAAACAGCTACCCGTCCTTTTCTAATGCCCTCTATGTTTCCGGTTGCCAGCTCCAGTTCCTCGGGATAGATATTGCGGCCGCCGTGAATAATCATGTCTTTGATACGGCCCGTAATATACACATCCTTACCGACCATATAAGCAAGGTCGCCTGATTCCAGCCATTCATCCTGAAACAGCTCATGTGTTTTTTCAGGGTTGCGATAATAACCACTGGTGGAGGATGGACCGAAAAACTGCAATCGCCCCTGATGCCTTTCCGGTAGCTCGTGTCCCATTAAATTTACAATACGAATTTGATGCCCGGGCAATGCGTGACCGCTGGAAACAAAGTCCAGGCTTTTCTGTTTATTATTTTCAAGAGGAATGGCGATGCCAGACTGCATTAACGGCAGCCGTTGAATACGATCTATCATCGGAGCCTGGTTTAAATCCGGGAACGACAGGCCCACCGCATTTTCTGCCAGTCCATAAACCGGAAACATGGTTTCCTCACGAAAACCATAAGGCTTGAAGCGTTCCATAAAACCGCTAATGGTTTTCGGGCTGACACTCTCGGCACCATTTAATGCCACACGCCATGAACTGAGATCCAGGTCTTTTATATCATCATCCTTTATTTTGCTTAAGCATAATTCATAAGCAAAATTGGGCGCAGCAGAAAGTGTGCCTTTGAAACGATCAATAGCCCATAACCAGCGTTGTGGCCGACCAAGAAAAGTCAGCGGTGACATGATAATGAGCAAGACAGAAAAATACAGGCTGCCCAACCAGGCGCCAATTAAACCCATGTCGTGATACAGCGGTAACCAACTGACAAAAATGTCATCCGGAGTCACCTCAAGTGCCGCGCCATCAATTCGTATATTATTCAGCAAATTTGCATGGGTAAGAATAACGCCTTTCGGGGTGCCGGTACTGCCTGAAGTGTATTGCAAGAAAGCTATGTCATTGGCAGACACCTTTACCGGGGTAAACTCTGTTGCATGCTGTGTTAATTCTTCAGCAGTAACCACGCTGTGTAAACTATCGATATGTGATTTTAATAATTGCGCTACCAGTTTTGCTTCTTCCAGCGTTATCAATATCATGGCCTGGCAATTATTTAAAATATTGACCTGCCTTCTCAAATGATCTTCCAGCTGACTTTTTCGAACCGGTGGGTAGATAGGCACGGGAATACCTCCCGCCAGCAAAATACCAAAGAAACTGTAAAAGTAATCAACACCCGTGAGCAGCATAATGGTGACTGCCTGCCCTTGTTGCAGACCTTTTGCCTGCAGTCCGGCGGCCATTTTTTGTGAACCACTTAAAAGTGTCCGGTAGCTTATAAGCTTGGCCGCTTTGTCTTCACGGTAAAAATGAGCATGAGGACGATCCGGGTGTGTAGCAACATGCCAGTGTAAAACATCAACTAATGTTTGTGCGCTTCCAGGTGCCGCCTGTCCCTCACCCATTGCCAGTGCATTGATGTCTGTACTGCTGAATTTTGCAGTAGAACCTTGCGCACGAGCAATGGTACGCAATAAGTCACGCGCTGTTTCAACTTCTGCAAATGCCTGTTCAGGCAGGTTAATACAAAATTCGGATTCAACACGGGTAAACAGTTCAACCCGTGCCAGGCTGTCCATACCGAGGTCGTGGCCAAATGCACTATCCAGCTTTATTGTTTGACTTAATGCTTGCCCAGGGTTCAGTTCGCTGATCAAGTCAGTGATCAGCTGAATTAATGTCTTGGTTGTTATATCAACTGAAGCCTGTTGTGTGCTTGTTTCAGACATTGAAAGATCCACTTGTAAGTGCTTGCATTATAACCCGGATGTTTCACCCGGGAACGCGATGATCGTGCCGAAATCGTCGTTCAGCCGTGGATTTGCGATTGAGTCAATAGCGCGGCTGGGCGGCTAGACCGGTGCAAGGGCGCGTTCAGCGCAGCCGGGTTACACTTCGTACTTTGCTTTTATCCGGTGAATCATCATGAACGACAATGGCTCCATTTCAGAGCGACCGGGGAAATATCCGGGATGGTGTAGTAATGCCTGTAAGCGGGCAATCAAGAGCTACCCCAATGAGTCAGATCAAGGTGCAAACCGTAGCGAATCGTATAAAAATCCAGGGTAATGAATCAAATGGCCGCTGAGTAACAACTTTATCTTCAGTCTGATCAGAGTGACTCATGGGCAAGACCCGGGAGTAAGATTGGAAAGGTGATATTTAACCCATGCTGAGCCGTTTATGCTATTAATTGTGCATGGGTCATCAAGATTTTTTTCTACCTCTGAACAAGTTGCAGACACTGGTCGACAGGGTATCGGCGGCTGGGTATCAATGCTATGGCCCGCATATTCGGGATGCTGCAATCGTGTTTGCGGCGTTTTCCTCGGTTGAGCAATGGCCTGTGGGCGTGGTTGATTTCCAGGGGCCGGGAGAATACAGGCTGGAGTCAGAAACTTCCGGACGCTACTTCTACTGGGCAAACGGGCCGCAGGGCTTGAAACCACTAACGTTTTTCCCCGAGCAGGACCTGTGGCAATCCACAAGAACCGCTGATGCTACAGTCGATTTTCACGCAGAAACGGGTAGCCCACAGAAAATGGCTGTTTTTGGCGTCAGGTCCTGTGATCTTGCGGCTTTGGCATTGCTTGACCGGCATTTTCTGTCTGAATCACCTGCGGATCCCTATTACCGGGATGGCCGCGAACGGTTACTGCTTATTGCTGTCAACTGCGCTAGATCTGCCGCAACCTGCTTTTGTCATTCCACGGGTGACGGTCCGTTTGCGGAATCGGGTTTCGATTTATGTCTGACCGAGTTGGAAGCCGGATTTCTGATCGTTGCAGGATCGGATCGTGGAACGGAACTTATTGATGCATTGCGGCTTCGCCTGGCGCACAAGCATGAATTGAAGCAAAAACGGGAGCAGTTTCAGATCGCATCACGGCAGCAGCGAAAATTAGACCCCGTGCAGGTACGCTTCGATCTGGCTCAATCCATACAGAGTGACGCATGGCAGGAGATTGCGCGTGACTGCTTATCCTGTGGCAACTGCACCTCGGTTTGTCCGACCTGTTTCTGCTTCAGTGAAATGGATCGGCCAGCGCTGGGGGGAGAAAACTCGATGCGAACCCGGATTTGGGACTCTTGTTTCTCTCACGGTCACAGTTATATTCATGGAGTCACCATTCGCGAGGAAACCGCGCCACGGTACCGGCAGTGGTTAACACATAAATTTTCGACCTGGGTGAATCAGTATGGACGCTCTGGCTGTGTGGGCTGTGGACGCTGTATTACCTGGTGTCCGGCAGGCATTGATGTGATTGAATCGATTCGTCAGGTCAGCGCTAACACCCATGAATAAGGATTTGAATCATGCATTCATGCCCGTTCCGGCCACCGTGGTTGAACGGGTCGAAGAGGGGCCGGATCTGTTTACGCTACGCCTTGAGCTGGCGGCGGCAGAAGCACGTCGGGCATACCACTTCGAGCCGGGCCAGTTTAACATGCTGTACCTGCATGGCGTTGGCGAGGTGCCGATATCCATAGCTTCTGATCCGCAGGATAAACATCTGCTGGATCACACCATTCGTACGGTTGGCCGGGTTACCCGGGGGCTGGCCAGACTTCGGAGCGGTGACCAGATCGGAATCCGTGGACCCTACGGCCATGGTTGGCCAATGCGGGAAGCCGAAGGCCGGGATCTGTTGATCATCACGGGCGGCCTGGGATGCGCGCCCGCAGTATCGGTGATACGTTACGTACAGCGGCGCCGCAAACGCTTCGGTCACTTGAATATCGTGCAGGGAGTAAAGCATTCCGCAGACCTGATCTGGAAAGAGCGCTGGCAACAATGGTCGGCAATGCCGGATACCCGTGTTCTGCTGACCGCAGACAAGGGTGACCCGCTTTGGCCGTGGCATATCGGACCGGTGACCGGATTATTCGGGCACTTGCAGTTCCATACAGATAATGTCACCGCAATGATGTGTGGACCTGAAGGTATGATGAAAGCGGCCGCCCGTCAAATGCTGGATCTGGGAATCAAGCGATCCCGCATCTGGCTTTCCATGGAACGCAATATGCAGTGTGCGCTCGGCAAGTGCGGCCACTGCCAGTTTGGTCCAACCTTTATATGTAAGGATGGGCCGGTATTCCGCTATGACCGGGTCGAGTCATTACTGCAGGTTAAGGGGGTCTGATAATGAGCAGGCTGTCACTTGCGGTACACAAATTCAGTTCCTGTGATGGCTGTCAGCTGGCGCTGTTGAACGCGGGAAAAGATTTTCTGGAATTGACACGGCTTATGGAAATCCGCCATTTTGCCGAGGCCGGGATTCTCGATAATAATGCAGAAGTTGATATCGCGATCGTAGAGGGCAGCATCTCGACCGAGGCGGATTTGCCCAGGATACAGGCCATCCGCAAGCACAGTAAGTGGCTGCTGACCGTGGGCGCCTGTGCGACTTCCGGCGGATTGCAGGCATTGCGCAATATGCATGATTCGGGACAATGGATGATTGATATTTATGCAACCCCCGGAAGTATCGACAGCCTGGAAACCGCTACACCCATCTCTGCTCACGTCCCGGTGGATTTTGAGATCTGGGGTTGTCCCATCACAACCGAAGCCCTGCTGGAGGCGCTTAAGTCACTGATGGCTGGCGTTTCTCCGATTGAACATTCCGACAAGCTGTGCATTGAGTGCAAGCGTCGGCAGCAGGTTTGCGTCATGGTGACCGGAGCGCGCCCCTGCATGGGCGCGGTTACGCGTAGCGGATGCGGCGCCATCTGTCCCAGGGTCGGACGCGCCTGTTACGGTTGTTACGGGCCGGCAGAAAACCCAAATACCGCAAGCCTCGCCAATCGCTTCAAGGGATTCGGGTTAATGGATGACGAGATCACAAGAAGATTCTGGTTTATCAACAGTGCTGCTGACGGGTTCAGACAGGAAGGGGAAACCTGGGACAAGAAATGAACGACCCCGAGATACTGAATATCAACGTGCCGCTACTCACCCGCGTCGAAGGTGAGGGAGCGTTGGACCTGGAAATCAGGAATGAGAAAATAGAGTCACTGCAATTGCGTATTTTTGAGCCTCCCCGTTATTTCGAGAAGTTTCTTGAAGGACGCTACTATTACGATGTGCCGGACGTGGTGGCGCGAATTTGCGGTATCTGCCCGGTCGCTTACCAGATGAGCGCCTCTTGCGCAATTGAGTCCGCATTCGGTATGTCGGCCCACCCCTGGATACGGTCGATGCGCCGATTGTTCTATTGCGGGGAATGGATCCAGAGCCACAGCCTGCATATTCACTTGCTGGCATTACCGGATTTCCTGGGTGAGAAAAGCGTGATTGGCCTGTCCGCTCTTTACCCGGAAGTGGTTCGCCGCGGTTTGGAACTGCAAGCGCTGGGGAATGATTTGATTGCACTGTTTGGCGCTCGATCTGTTCACCCGGTCGGTGCGAAGATTGGCGGTTTTTTTCGCGCACCGGAGCAAGGTGCTGCTGACAAACTGTTGCGTCTGGTTGAAAAAGCCTACCCGGATGCGATCGAAATGCTTCGCTGGCTGGATACGCTGTCATTACCGGACGACGAACAATCGTTTGTTTCAGTGGCACTTCGCCACGACAGCGAGTATCCGTTCAACGAAGGCAGGCTGGTGAACGATGCGGGGCTGGATATATCGATTGAGTCATTCGAGTCTGTTTTTATCGAACACCAGGTGGCCCACAGCACTGCGCTGCACTGCCTGCTGAAGGGGAAACCCTACCTGGTCGGACCACTGGCCAGGATCAATCTGAATCGTGATCGCTTACCCGCTGAAATCCAGGATGTGATGGGCAAGCTGAGAACCCGGTTCCCGAGTAAGAACATGTTTCACAGCCTCCTGGCCCGGGGTCTGGAAATACTTTTTTGCCTGCACGAGGCCCGGCGCTTACTGACAAATTATCGTCCCGATCCCAGCCCGTCAATGGAAGTCACGCCCAGAGAGGGAATCGGGTTCGGCTGTACCGAAGCGCCCAGAGGAATTCTGTGGCATCGTTATAAACTCGACGATCGGGGTCGGGTAAGCAACGCGCGTATTGTTCCCCCAACCAGTCAGAACCAGGCCCGTATGGAAGAAGATCTGCGAGAAGGCCTGACCCGCTTCGGCCTGCACAAGGATGCCGATATACTAAGGCAGCGTGCGGAAAGCATGATCCGCAATTACGACCCCTGTATCTCATGCGCAACCCACTTTCTGGATCTCAGCCTGCAACGCAAAGCCCGGCGCGAACTGCGGATACCCCCGCTCAGACATCGGTTTCATGTAAATGACTGGAGCGCGGCGGCCATTATTGCGGTGGGTTCTCCGCATGCGGGAGATACACTGGCCTGGGATTTATGCACCAGCATGTCCAGTAATGAGGATTTTAACCGGCTGCAGGCTAAGGGACTTACGCTCATGACAGTGGATCGCCCCGGATTGAAGTTGCTGAATTTACTGCGTAATTACCGTCATATACTGATAATCGACTCTACTGCCGGGGTTGAGCAAACAGCAGCAACTCCACAGCTACTGCAAGTAGAAGAACTGATGATGGAAGACTCGGTATTGTCCTCGCATAATCTGGGCATTACGATTGCATTGAAACTGGCTATTCAACTAAAAAATCTACCCGAGGAAACCTTTGTTCTTGCGCTCTCCAGGGCCAATGAGCAAGCGCGTGAGGCAGTGTTGTCCTTATTCGGGGTCGGCTGAGGTCGCTCCCGGATGCCTGCCTCCCGCGATGCTTGTACTTCCCGTGCGTCGAAGCGGCACAGCCGTTCACGGATCCGGCCACTTTGCCTACGCGCTATCACCGAACTGATTTTCCGGATTGCAAGCCGGCAGGATTTACAATTGAAGTAGCAGAAATTATTGAAGCCGCAATCTCTTTTTTGTATCGAGAAATAATGATTCTGCATCCTCTTAGGATACCCTATTGCCAACTCCTGAACGTCATGTCCGCCTCTTTCGCAACGGACGCAACCAGGCACTACGCATTCCTCGTGAATTCGAGCTGGAAGGCGAGGAAGCCATCATCCACAAGGAAGGTGACTGCCTGATCTTGGAGCCGATCCGAAAAGAAAGTTGCTGGCTCTTCTCGCCACCCTGTATCCCTTGACTGAACCCTTCCCCGATATAAATGAAGACCTGCCGCCACTGGATGACGTGCAACTGTGAGTACATCACTGGCGTATTTGCTGAACACCGGCATCGTTGTCGCAGCAAAACTCCGCTATGGAACGACCCTGTCAAACTCGGCAAAACTTGCGGAACGTATCAACCTGAAGTGGTCTAATAAATCCGTACGACCTTATCGGTGATAAAATCTATCAAACTATAAGAGGAAGCAGCATGGCAAAAAAACGCAAGCAGAATGATCCTCTGGCAAACTTGCTGGAAACCGCATCGAAAGCAAAGCTGATTGAACTGATCATCCGCATAGCCAGCACCCGCCCGCCTGTCCGGCATGAATGTCTCGACTACCTGAACAAGCACGCCGCCCTGTCACCGAGCCAAAAGAAACAGTCCGAGGGTGAAAAACTTCTGGCCTTGTGGGCCGAACTCGTGCCGGATCTGGACGAACTGGACGCATACGGTGGTGGGGATTATGACACCGACTTCCATGTTTCGAGCCTGTTGCAGGATATTGCACAGGCGCTCTCCCGGAAAAAAACCGGTGCGGGCTACCGACAGAAGCTTCTCGACAACGCCCTGCCCTATATTGAGAGCGGCAATGCCGGGCTTGACGACGATCTCTACAACCTGGCCTATGCGGCCTGCTACAGCGACGACGATTGGCGCGCACTGGCGCAAGCTTTCGAAATCATGGGCGGGAACTGGAATTTCGACCATGCCCGCCGCATTTATCGTCGACTCGGCGACCGGGAAAAATATCTGGAACTTCGCCAGCATAAACTGAACACCGGCACCGACTATTTCGACCTGGCGGATTTCTACTGGAAGGCCGGTGAAAAGCAGAAGGCCATGGAGATTGCGGAGACAGGACTGCTCAAAGGAAAAGGCCGCATGGATGAATTACGCCAATTCGTTGCCAGGCGGGTAAAATCCGCCGGCAATCACGAACGCTACCTGGCGCTACAATTCGAGCAGGCGATCGATCCTCTGACCTGCGACAAGTACAAAACATTTCGAAAACTGTGCACAGCCGCCGAATGGAAGTGTTACGAAGCAAAAATTCTCGCACGCCTGCAGAAGGCCAGGGAGACAGAGCAGCTTCGCATCCGCATGCACCGTAAAGAGTACGAGGAGGCAGTAGCCGTGCTGAGCCAGAGCCGCTATCCATTCAACGCATGGGACAGCGCCTATGAACTACAGACCGCCAAACGCCTGGAAAGCAGGTATCCCGAAGCAATTTTAAAATACTATTTATCAGGCCTGGGCAACCTGCAGAGCAACGCCCCGCGCAAGGACTACGCCCGTAAGGCACATGTGATGAGCAAGGTTCACCGCGTATTGGTTGATGTGCTGGCTGATCCGTTCCGCTGGCGCGACTTCGCCCTCAAAGTCAAAAAGAACAATATCAAACGTCCAGCTTTTCAGGAAGAGTTCACCAAAGCTGTACCTGCTTGGCAGGCACTGAAATAACACAAGGTCACACTTTTCAGAAATGGGGCAGGCAAGGTTATCAACCATGCCCATCAGCATAATCAGACCACGTACGTTCTAGCCCGGATGTTACACCCGGTCGCTCAGAGTACTATGCTTGATCCGACTTCCATCAAACCATCGGTCTGTATTCGCTTTACCGACCTCCAGACCGCTATGAAGCAGCCAAAGCGGAACACCCGGAACGCTGGAGCCGGGGAACCCGTCATTGGAAATGGATTGATAAAGTGTTTTTAAACCCGGAGAAAAAGCAAAATGAAGAGGACTGCGATGGAATGAAAAAAGCAGCGTAGATTTATTACTTGAGGCGACAGATACCTTGACAATTATCGTTTGTCCTCTTGACCCCTTTGTCCTGAGGAGACAGTATAGCATTTAATTTGTATCTGACCCCAGTTATTCAACAAAAACGAGCTTTTTGCATGCGGGCTACCACCCACAAAAGTACGCAGATCCACGACTTCATTAACAGTAACCAGCCAGAGGCAATCATTACGCTCGAACCCAATAAACCCTCCCTTCAAACCTGCCAGCAGAAAGGCTTATCAAGCCAGCCTGTTACCCTGAGATTGATACGCGTTGATCTACCCAATGAAGTGGAAGTATTGATCACCAATCTTATGGACAGCAAAACCTATCCTGCCAAAATATTCAAATCACTTTATCACCTGCGTTGGGGTATTGAAGAAAACTACAAACGCATGAAACAATGGATTGAAATTGAAAACTTTTCAGGTAAATCTGTGTTATCCATCCAGCAGGATTTTTATGCCAAAATCGTAGCCTGTAATCTCAGCACCATCCTGGCATTAGCCGGACAAAAAAAGATCAGAAAAAAACAGAGCATTGCCGAAGGAAATACCAGATTAATTTCGCACAAACGCTTTCTAAAATGAAGCATCATCTGGTGAAGTTTATCTACCAGGCCACCAAGGGTATTCAGGTTCAGTTGGAACAGATAATTGATTACATCAGTCAATCGACAGAAGCGGTTAGGAAGGGACGATCCTACCCAAGGAGAATAAAGAACATCAAGAATGACATCCATTTTTCTGCGTATAAAAGCGCTTTATAAACAGTTGCTTAGAGCTTAACTTACTGGCATTGTAAAGTGGACCCCATAATCAAGACAGTAGTTTAAGCTGTACTCTGTGATGGGAGAAATGAACCAATGAGCGAAAGAAAGAAGAGAAAA
>JAHXHF010000159.1 GCA_025656895.1 gamma proteobacterium symbiont of Bathyaustriella thionipta | reverse complement strand
TAGAAAAGGTCGAGGCATTGCTTCCCTGGAACATGAAGGAAGTATTATTCTGAAATGGGGTTAAGAGGGCTGATTCTTTGGCGCTTACGATGAATTTAAGTCCGATTGCCCTACTGAGACGTCCTTTTAACCTGGGACTGCTTCGAGCAGGTCGTAAGCCAATGAGATACCTGCAAAATTGTGCCCATGCTTGATTCAGCTGTTGGTTGCAGGCCGCCCCGTCCAACTGAGAATTCCAGGTTCAAAGCTGTTTTATGCGCTGCACAACCTGTTCAAGCTGATCTTTTACCGGCTCGGCCGATGCCTGCCTGTCCTGCCCCAGAATAGAAGCCAGACCGGTGTTAATCAAATAACGATGAATTCTGCCAAGGTCTCTGGAATAACCAAAAATCCGGGCCAGTATAGAACCGGGCATCAGGCTGACCTGCTTGCCGATATGCCTGATTATTTTAGTAAAAACGCCCCCCTGTTGTGGTAAGGGATAAATAAACAGGGGTTTACCCAAACGCGCTATTTCAACCATCATCGACAAACTGTCTCCGGTGACAACAAAGGCGTCAGCCCTTCCCAATAAAGCCAGATAGGGATTGTTTTTATCCTCGGCTCGCCAGCAATACAGGGTACTGTCGGCCGGTAAATGCTGTTTTATATAATCAATAACCACATCCGGTGAACGCCGGCTGGTGCTGATAAACAGGCTGCCTTTGCCGGCCTGTTGCTGCAACTGTGTTAACAGGTCGGCAATGACCGCTTCATCCATGCGATAAGGCTTGGTAGGGCCACCGATCAAAACCGCAGTCAGTGGCTTTTTCAGTGACTCATATTCGCTTTGCCAGGCGGCAGCTGCCTGATCCATTCTTTGCTGCGCAATCTGCATCAGTGGCAAATCCAGAAACAGAATATTATCCCCCGGCGGCATCAGATACTGGCCGGTAAGAATGACCAGGGCAAATTCGTGCAGCATTTTTTTAGGCCGACCCAGCAGAATAACTTTGGTTTTGCCGCCTGACTGCTGACGTATCCATTGCGCGGCCATCGCCGGCCTGCGCCCCACGGTTAATACCAGATCCGGCCAGGGTGGAGAAAGCGGGTCCGATTTCTCCGGGTCAAGATGATAAAGAGAGGCTTTGAAGGGTGGTTTGCCGTAGATATATTCCTGTCTGGGAATCATCTGGCGCACTTCATACGGCCAATCCAGCGCTTTGGCAATAGCCAGCAGTTGCGCGTTGTCTCCGGGTTTGTCACCCATCACCAGCCACAGTGTTTTATCAGCCATCAGCGAAATACCCCGCGCCGGCGCAATTGCCAGAACAAGCCCCAGATGTGCAGCAAAGGCCGGCGCCTGACCTTGTCCGGTATGCTGATTTTCTGCCCGGAATGACGCTCCAGCTTCCAGGCAATGTAATCCAGTCCGCCTTCAAAGGTGTATAAAGCTTTCAACAGGCGTAGCAAGCTCAACAACTTGCCTTGCGCGCGCCTCAGCATCCAGGCAAGGCGGCACTGCCACCTGCGCCATGCAGAAATAGTGGCCACATAAGTATCGCCCTCTATTCTGAGCGGTAAGCGCCCGTCTTCTACCGCTGCCGCCAAAACTTTATGATAGTAAGCTTTATCCCGATTCATGACTTTTTCAGCGTAACCCGGCTTTTCAGTACGCAATTCGCTGGCATAACTCAGCGACAAAGCCTTTATCCATAAGTCATCGGCCTGAAAACGATCCGGCAACATCGGCAGGCTGCGGCCAGCCAATGTCAGTACCGCCCGGCTCAGGCATTCATACACCATAGTCTGCTGTTGCGCATCACGCGAGTACAACAAGCCTACCGGTTGCGCCATGCGTGCCGAAAGATAACCGTGAAACCAGCCTGTGGATGTACCGGAAATAAAGTCCGTTGTGGAAAACAGGGCGTACTTTGCTCGCAATATGCGGTCATTTTCACTCACCTGTAAAAAATGTACCGCTGGCGGCAACAGCCAGGCCGCTAAAGCCGCTGAACGATTGGGCAGGACGGATGAATAATCGTCCACCACCAGATACAGGTCAACCACTCCCTCCCCCACGCTGACATCATGCATGCAGGAACCGTAAAAAATAATGGCGACCACCGCATCGCCATATTTTTGCAGTAATTGCTGCCGCAAAAAGGCAACCGATGGCGGGATTTCCGATGCTTGCGCTGCCCGCCGTACCGCTTCAAGCTGTTTCAATAGCATTTCCCCGAAAGCTCATTCAGGCTATTATCAGCTACTTCTTTACTGCAAGGCAAAAGACCCGTTGCATGATGACCCCTGACCGCACTGATGATGCTTGCCGCTTTATCCATTTATCGGATCTGCATTTAAGTGTTCCGCGAAATTTCCGTTATCGCCAGCTGCTGAACAAACGTCTGCTGGGCTATCTTTCATGGCTGAAAAGCCGGCGCAGAAAATATCAGCGGTTTGTGCTGGAACGTCTGTTTGCCGCTCTCGACACAGCCCGTTATGATCAAATCCTGCTGACCGGTGATCTTACTCATATTGGCCTGCCGGATGAGTTTCAGCAAGTACTGGACTGGTTACAAAGCATCGCAAAGCCTGACCGGATTTTTTTAATAGCGGGCAACCATGACAGCTATGTGCGCGAAGACTGGCACAAAACCTATGCGCTGTGGCAGGACTATATGAGTTCAGATACAGACACAAAAACCCGGGATGAATTATTTCCGAGTGTACGAATCCGTAAAAATACCGCGTTCATCGGCTTGTCTACAGCCTTGCCCACCGCCCCCCTGCTGGCCAGCGGCACCATCTCGGCGCAGCAACTGGCCGTGCTGCCCGGGTTACTGGATAAACTGGCGCGACAGGGCCTGTTTCGTGTGCTTATGCTGCATCATCCGCCGGTCTCCGGTAAGCGGCAGTGGCGCAAACGACTGACCAACGCGGCAGCATTCACCCGTATTGTGCAGCAACACGGGGCGGAATTGGTTCTGTACGGCCATACCCACCGCGCTCATTGCCATTATATGGATGTTTATGATCGCGCTGCACCTGCCCGCATTCCGGTCATCAGTGCAGCGGCGGCCTCGGCTACCAGCCCTTCTGCTGCAAAGCGTGCGACTTACAACGACTTTGTGGTCAGCAGGCGCGCAGACTCCTGGTTACTGCAGTTTTGTGAAAACCGTTATCAGCCCAGGAGCGGCCAATTTAAAGCACAAGCGCAGCAAAGCATAAAGATTGCTCAGCCTTCATCCACAGGCGCACCCAGATAACGATTGACAAAATACCAGTCCTGCACCGAGTCCACATCAATGGCGGCTTGTGGAAAAGTCAGGATAAGCGCCTCTATACGCAGCCCGAAACGGGATGACAGCCGTGCCAGCGCCTCTTCCAAAGTGAGGCGCCCGAATAGATAAGACAGCACCGAACGCCAGCCAATGCGGGCAATAAGATTCAAAACCCGCTTTCTTTGCTGCTCTACCTGCAACCAGTATTGCGGCACGGCTCTCGCCTCAGGCGTCATAAACGCATACAGGTTACAACCGCCATAGGCATGTCCATGAAAGCGGTACAAAGTGCGCTTGAGTCCGGAAAAACGCTTATCATCGGAGTCAATCTCAGCCAGCGCAATAATCAGATCAGCCGATGAGCGAGCCGCCTTGCGGCAGAAATAATCAACAATTTCAGTGCTCAACAAGGCGTGATCGGCCGTTGTAATCAGAACGGGTAGCTGTTGCGCATAACGCTCCAGCACATGACAGACACTGGCACTCGGAGAATTTTTACCAGCCAGTAAAGGTACATCAGCAGCGACAGAGGCAGCTTCATCGGCCAGCCCCACAATGGACAGCCTGTCGATGTACTCACTGCCCGCAAGCGCCTTCACCACCCGTTGCAGCATGGGCTCTCCCGCCACCGGCGCAATGGCTTTGCAGCACACCGCAGCCGCTTCCGCGACAGGACTGGGAGCGGCCCGTTCACCCGCCAGGATAGCCGCAGTAAAAACAGCTTGAGTATAGCTTTGCTCGGAGGAATTCATTATCGGCATCAAAAACAGTTATTATACCCAATTTACAGAGTGATCATCACAGCCATGAGCCAGTCACCACAAAGGGTCGCTATTACCGGAGCCAGCGGATTTATCGGTCAGAACCTGCTGCAGCAACTGAGCGAGCCGCATTATTCTTTAAAAGTTTTGCTACGCAGCCAGCCTCCGCAATCGATACTCAGGCAATCCAATGTAGAAATTGTCAAAGGCAGCCTGCAGGACTCCGGCAGCCTGCAGCAACTGGTGAAAGGCTGTGATGCCGTTATTCATTGTGCCGGTGCAGTGCGCGGCGTGACTGAGGCGCAATTCAATCGCACCAATGAAGAAGGCAGCGCGCGCCTGGCCGGCATAGCCGCCTCGCAAAGCCAGCCGCCGCGTTTTCTGGCTTTATCTTCTCTGGCCGCGCGTGAGCCGCAGTTATCCGCTTATGCCAACAGCAAAAAACGTGCAGAGAACGCCTTGACAAAAGCAGCCGGAAATATGCCCTGGCTGGCTTTACGCCCGCCCGCCGTTTACGGCCCCGGTGACAAGGAAATGCTACCGCTTTTTCAGGCAATGGCAAAAGGCATTGCACCCATGATTACCCCGCGTGACGCGCGCTTTTCAATGATTTTTGTGCAGGATCTGGTTGCCGTCATGCATATCTGGCTGCAACAGGAAACGCCGGCCACCGGCATCTATGAGCTGCATGATGGTCATGCACAAGGTTACTGCTTTTCCCAGGTGGTCGATGTGGTTCGCCAGATCAGTGGCAAGCGGGTGCGAACATTGAATGTACCCCTGGCGTTACTCTCGCCACTGGCTGCTTTCAACTGGGTAGCCGGACAGTTAATGAGCCATTACCAGCCCATGCTGACTCCCGGAAAACTGCGTGAACTGGGGCATCACAACTGGGTTTGCGATAACCAGGCGCTGCAGAAAAAACTGGATTGGCAACCGGCTTTCGGCTTGCAGGAAGGTTTGCGGGCTACACCCGGCTGGCAGTCTTAATCAGGGTTTTTGGCGTTTCTTTGGGCCAGCGCCGCTTGGTACACAGCCATTGTTCCGGTTGTTCGCGAATCCAGTCTTCAAACAGCTGGTTCAACTTGACGGTAACTTGATCAATGCGCTCGTGCCTGGAGGCCTGCGGATCATCCGCTTCCACCGAATCGCAAATGGTTGCGCGGAAATGCGCGCCCTGCAAACGCTCTACGCGGATAGGAAACAGCGGGCAGTTACGTGAAACCGAAAGGCGCGCCGGTGCTGTAGTGGTTTGCGCCGGTATGCCAAAAAACGGAAAAAAGGTTTCTGCCGCCGAGCGTTGATCGGGCAGCATACCAACCGCCTGACCCGCTTTTAACCGGGCATACAATCCGGACGCGGCTTGCCTGCTGGAGATTAATCCAACACCTGTGCGGAGGCGAAAACGCCTGATCATCCAGTCCACATAAGGGTTTTGCATAGGCGTATACACAATAACCGGATCACCGATACGCGCGGCGCAAGCGCCGCTCAATTCCCAGTTAGCCAAATGGGGTACTGCAAAAATCATGGCCTTATGCTGGCCGACCAAAGCTTTTGCCTGCGCGGAAATAATCAGCTCAAAGCGCGCAGGATCATTGAAAATACGTTTATTATGTGGATATTCAGCCATAACGGCCCCGAAGTTTCCCCAACTATCGGCTGCCAACCTGGCCAGACCCAGCCTGTCCAGATGCGGAAAAGCGATGGACAGATTATTCAAAACATGACGGTGTTTGGCACTTAAAGGACCCAGCTTACGGAACAAAGCCTTGCCACTGGCAGAAGCCAGATCAGGCCCCAATATTTTCATTAATGACCAGAAAGTGGCCAGAAAAAATGCGTCCAAGCTCCAGAAGAACTTCTGCAGAAATCGATTACTCTGTACGGATCGCTGCAGGCGCTTGCCCAAAAGCATTCCGGCCATAAATCAGGCTCCTCGCCTGCAGGAAAAGAAACAAACCGTCATCAGCCTGTCCTGGCTTGTACAAAACCCTGATTAGACAAGGAGGCAAAAGCATTCACCATATCGGCAATTTGCGCGGAAGAATGCGCCGCACTGATACTGCAACGCAGCAGGCAATAATCACCCGGCGAGGCGGGCGGCAACACCAGATTGACATACACACCACGATCCAGCAATTTACGCCAGAATTCAATAACCACCTGACGGGATTCCTGCAAAATAACCGGAATAACCGGACTGACTACCGGCCCCAGGTTGTAACCCAGATCTTCCAGCCCCTGATATAACTGATGCGCATTTTTCCACAACTGCTCGCGCAGTTCGGCTCCATCACGCAGCAATTTCAAGGTTGCGCGGGTAGTCGCAATGGCAGAAGGGGAAGGCGATGCGGTAAAGATGTAGGGACGCATGGCGGCACGAACATTTTCCAGCTCCGGCCAGCGACTGACACAAAAACCACCTATGCTGCCCAGACTTTTGCTGAAAGTGCCTACGATAAAATCGACGTCATCCTCAACACCGGCTTCTTCGGCCAGACCACGGCCGTTTTCTCCCAGTACGCCCATCGAGTGTGCTTCATCAATCATCAGATAAGCACCGTATTTTTTCTTCAGTTCGACAATTTCTTTCAATGGCGAACGATCACCCAACATACTGTAGATGCCTTCAGTAACAATCAGGGTTTTAACACCCCGTTCAGCCAGACGCTGCAGGCGTTTTTCCAGACTGGCCGGGTCATTGTGCCGAAAACGTACAATCTCGGCATTACCCAGTTTGCAGCCATCATAAATACTGGCATGGCAGTCAGCATCCAGCAACACCGCATCTTCGGCTCCCGCCAATACCGACAGCAAGGCCAGATTGGCCTGGTAACCGGTAGAAAAGACAATCGCGCTGGATACGCCATAAAAATCGGCCAGTTCCTGCTCCAGAGCCATATGCGCGGCATAATTACCGTTGGCCATGCGTGAACCGGTCGTGCCGCTGCCTTCCGTCATCAGGGCCTGTTGAGCCGCCTGCAGACATTGCGGGTGAAAAGTCAGCCCCAGATAATTATTGGTTCCGGCAAGGATGGTGCGCCGGCCATTGATGTCGGCCATGGTAGCCGAATGCATGCGCTCAATAACCACCGAGACAGGATCCAGGCCGTTTTCGGCCATGGCAGCGCGCATATTCGCCAGCGTCTCGAACTTGGCAAACATGTCTTAGCTGTTGTCCTGTAAGGCTTGTATCTGCCGGGCCATATCACCAATTGTACGGATATCCGGCAGCTTATTGAGTGGGATGGAAACATCAAAACTGTCTTCAATGTCCAGTAGCAGACTCATGATTTTCAGCGAACTCAGGCCGAGACCTTCCACCAGGTCGGTATTAGCTTCCAATGCGTCAAGATCATTGGTGTAAGGCTCCAATATGCCGTACAACTGGGTAAGACTTTCCTCGTAAGACGCCATAGCTCAAATTTACAAAGTAGGTAAAAACCCTATGATAGCATGTTTATTCAGCAGTTGCTTCTGTCAAGCCTTGTTGCAGATAATTTTCACAGCTTTTGGCGCGTGAAAGCTTCCCAGAAGTGGTGCGCGGCAAGGTATGCAGCGGAACCAGTTCCACCCGGCATTCAAGACCGATTTCTTTTAATACCTTGGTCTGCAGGCGGCTCACCAGTTCTTCGCGTAACTGTGGATCGGTCAAACGGCATTGCACCAGAACCTGCGCGACATCCTCTCCATGCTCACCCGGAATGGCGAAAGCCACCGAGTCACCCGAGCGCACTTCCGCTTCAGCTTCCATTAAATACCAGATAATTATTGGTTCCGGCAAGGATGGTGCGCCGGCCATTGATGTCGGCCATGGTAGCCGAATGCATGCGCTCAATAACCACCGAGACAGGATCCAGGCCGTTTTCGGCCATGGCAGCGCGCATATTCGCCAGCGTCTCGAACTTGGCAAACATGTCTTAGCTGTTGTCCTGTAAGGCTTGTATCTGCCGGGCCATATCACCAATTGTACGGATATCCGGCAGCTTATTGAGTGGGATGGAAACATCAAAACTGTCTTCAATGTCCAGTAGCAGACTCATGATTTTCAGCGAACTCAGGCCGAGACCTTCCACCAGGTCGGTATTAGCTTCCAATGCGTCAAGATCATTGGTGTAAGGCTCCAATATGCCGTACAACTGGGTAAGACTTTCCTCGTAAGACGCCATAGCTCAAATTTACAAAGTAGGTAAAAACCCTATGATAGCATGTTTATTCAGCAGTTGCTTCTGTCAAGCCTTGTTGCAGATAATTTTCACAGCTTTTGGCGCGTGAAAGCTTCCCAGAAGTGGTGCGCGGCAAGGTATGCAGCGGAACCAGTTCCACCCGGCATTCAAGACCGATTTCTTTTAATACCTTGGTCTGCAGGCGGCTCACCAGTTCTTCGCGTAACTGTGGATCGGTCAAACGGCATTGCACCAGAACCTGCGCGACATCCTCTCCATGCTCACCCGGAATGGCGAAAGCCACCGAGTCACCCGAGCGCACTTCCGCTTCAGCTTCCATTAAATATTCGATATCCTGCGGCCAGATATTCTTGCCGTTTATAATAATGACATCTTTGCTGCGACCGGTCACAAACAGGCGTTCGCCGACCCGATAGCCTTTGTCACCGGTATTCAACCAGCCATCAGCGGATAAAACATCGGCGGTCAGTTCAGGATGAGCGAAATAGCCCGACATGATGCTGGGGCCGCGCAGAAAGATTTCTCCAATCTCACGCTCTTTTACCAGCTCACCCTGCTCATTTCTGATTTGCATTTCAAAACCCGGCAGAATCTGGCCGCAATCAACAAATTCGCGGATACGACAACCTTTATCATCAGACTCACAGCTCAGCGCCCTGCTTTCTGTCGCTACGCGTTCTGAATCGACACTATCCAGCGAAAGTGGCTGCCACAAGGGTACAAAACTGATCGCCAGACCACACTCGGCCATGCCGTAACAAGGCAGAAAGGCACGTTCATCAAAACCGGCCGCTGACAGCGCGCGCGCAAATGCCATCAGGGTTTCGGCGTGTATCATCTCTGCGCCAACACCGGCAATACGCCAGTTCGACAGATCAAACTGTTCCACCTCTTTTTCACGCAGGCGGCGGGTAACCAGTTCATAGCCAAAAGGCGGTGAAAAAGAAATACTGGCCTTGCTGTTGTGCATCAGGTTCAGCCATTGCTTGGGACGCATGGCAAAATCACTGGTACCCAGATAATCAACCGACATTTGTGAACAGACCGGCACCAGAATCAGACCCACCAGCCCCATATCATGATAAAAAGGCAGCCAGGATACGCAACGATCACCCGCCTGCCTCTTAATGCCGTGAACAGCAATAGCCGCCACATTATTCATCACCGCCTGCTGGGTCATCATAACGCCGCGCGGCAATCGGGTGCTGCCGGAAGTGTATTGCAGATAGGCCAGCTCCTGAGCCTGCAGAGGCTGCAGCTCGGCGTCTTCATTGGCAGCCATCTCCTGCAACATTTGCACGCTGCCTACCGTACAGCCATCTACCCCGGAGGCGGCTTCTCTGGCAATATCAAGATAGCCTTCAGGTGCCACTACTAGCAAAGCGCCGCATTCTTCTATCATGCGCGCCAGCTGGCCGGCATACACATGGTGGGAACCGATACTGGTGGATACAGGCAGTGGCACAGGCACCAGCCCGGCATACTGACAGGCAAAGAAAGCTCTGAGAAAGTCCGGTCCGGTTTCCGCCACTATGGCTACTTTAGAAGTGCGCTCAAGATTCAACCCAAGCAATCGCCGCGCCAGTGATTGTGCCTCCTGCCTGAGCATGGCATAGGATAAGACCGTGTATAACTCTCCCCGCCGATTATAAAAACTGCAGCCGGTTTCACCTTTTGCCGCATAGTCCAATGCCTCGGAAAGATTGGAAAAATCGGCCAGGCGAATGGGAAGTTCTTGATCAGAAGGCAGTGGTGTTAGCATAATTTATGATGGCATCGCACTAATGAAAGACACTATAAAGGCTGCTCTTATTATTGCAGCCCTTGAACATAAAGCCCATTATACGGTTTCAGCCGCCACATAACAGCCAAAATTTTCCATGTCCAGAAAAAATAAAATCGACATCATCCCGGTTAATAATCGCAGCCGCATGCAGCGCTTTATTAAACTACCCGAAAGTCTGTATCGCAACGACCCGCACTGGATACCTCCACTACGGCTGGAACGCAAGTTACATTTATCAGACAGCAACCCTTATTTTCAGCATGCTGAATGGCAGTCCTGGCTGGCCGTCAGAGAGGGGCGCGATGTGGGACGCATCAGCGCGCAGGTTGACCAACTGCACCTGCAAACGCATCAGGACGGCAGCGGTTTTTTCGGCCTGATAGAAGCCATGGATGATGCCGAGGTGTTTCAACAACTCACCCAAACCGCAGAAAACTGGCTCAAAGCCGCCGGCATGCAGCGTCTGCGCGGCCCCTTCAATCTATCCATCAACCAGGAATCAGGCCTGCTGATTGAGGGATTTGACCGCCCGCCCAGCATTCTTATGGGGCATGCCCTGCCCTATTATTCCAGCAAACTGCAAGACCTGGGCTACGCAAAAGCCATGGATTTACTGGCATTCGAAATCGACAGCCAGTTTCATTCACCGCGCGCCATGCAGGCGCTGGTGCAAAAAACCTCGGAAAATATTCAGTTGCGCCCGCTGAACAAAAAAGATTCTGGCGCAGATTTCAAGCTGATGTGCCGTATATTTAATGATGCCTGGTCAGAAAACTGGGGCTTTGTACCTTTCACCGAGGCTGAATTTCAGGATATAGGCAAAACCCTGGCACTGCTATTACCGAATGACTTCGTGCAAATTGCCAGTGTGGATGGCGAACCGGCCGGTATGATCGTCATGCTGCCCGATATTAATCCGCTCATTAAAGACCTGCAGGGGCGCTTATTTCCCAGTGGACTCATAAAACTGTTGTGGCGACTCAAATTCAAACCACCGCAACACGCCAGAATACCGCTGATGGGCATAGGCAAGGCCTACCGCTCATCGCTGATCGGCACCGCGCTGGCCTATCGGCTGGTGGATGCACTAAAAAAACCGGCAAAAACCGCCGGTATTCAGCGAACAGAACTATCCTGGGCGCTGGAAACCAACCATAACTTGATCGAGATCATTGAATCACTGGGTGGAAAACAATCCAAGCGCTATCGAATCTATGAAAAAGTGCTAAAGTAGTCTAGGCTGTGTTTTAATTTTATCAAATACTAATACATGGTCGGGGCATTCTGTACTTTTTCCGGCTACAGGCGACCCGTCACGAAAATCCGAGTAAAGAATTACCTGATTACCCCTAAGGCTCAGCTACTGAGCCACCACCTGTAGGATAATACTCCTATCAACTTGATGGGAGAAAGAAAATGGCTAA
>JAHXHF010000115.1 GCA_025656895.1 gamma proteobacterium symbiont of Bathyaustriella thionipta | reverse complement strand
CGGCTCCGTTGGAAAAACCGGTCATGTAGATGCGCCGCGGATCAACATGCGCTTGATCAATCAGAGCAACAATCAGTGCAGACAGAAAGTGGACATCATTGGGTTTGCGCAGGCGTCCGTCATTGAACCAGCCTGACGTGCCCTGGTATTCTCCGGCGCCATCAGGATAAACCACCATGAAATGTTCGCTGTCGGCCAGTTGCGACATATTGGTGAAGTATTCCATCTGCCAGCCTTTCATTCGACCGCCGTGGAGGACGATGATTAACGGCATAATGGCATCTGCAGCCACGCCGCGAGGGCGGTGCAGGATGAAGCTGCGTTGCTGGCCATCGACTTCTATTTTGCCTGAATGACTGCCGCTGCTCGCAGGGATGTCTGATGAATTCAATGAGGATGCAGGTACATGATGTTTGACGGCAACACTGTTCACAACCTGCTGCCAGTTTTTGCCTTGTGCCAGTGCAGATACCTGTGCAACAGACAGATAGCGACCCTCCGGTGCATATTCTTTCATCCGTTGTTCAACCGCTTGAGGCCATTTGTTGTTGTCACAGTAATCGGTATCCAGCCAACTGATCAGTTGTGGTGCATATTTCCATGTATTGGTGTTTGTTGACATCATCCTTATCGACACCGCCAGCGCATCGCCGGCCGGCCAGTCGCGCCAGCTTATACCGTGTGCCGCATCTGCGTTGGCGGGGCGGTCTTCCGGTCGACCGATGGCAATGGTATAAAAGTCCTGATCATCAAGAATAACTTCTTCATCACTGATATCGACCACCGGTGTCAGCCGTTGCGGATGACCCGCCTGCAGGGTGATATTCCAGTAGCGTAGCTGGGTTGCTGCGGTCATGCGTGCATCGCCCCCCAGCGTATGTGGCGTTGCAGCGGCCTTGCCATGAAAAACCAGTATCTCGCCGGGTTTCAGGCTGACTGCGCTGGTAAGATAGCTGTTATACAGGTTTTGTCCGCTGCTATGGGAATCATTGGCGGGTGGTGGACGCTCATGGCCTTTTCCGTACAGATAGGCGTAAAGCTTAGGCAGATGTCCGCTGCAGAAATCGGCATCACGAATATGTTTCAGCCAGCCGATGAAAAACGCAGGATCATCAAGTTTGATCAGTCGCAGGCGACCATCCGGTGCGCTAAAGAAGCGCCGTACCAGCGTATCGGTTTGGGTGGGTTTGCCGGCTTGTTCCAGACCTTTTTGCGCCCATTCCCGCAACCACTGCAACGACTCCTGTTCCCGTTTTGAACGGCCATTGGCGAATGCGGGATTTTCCTTGATTGAGTAGTCCCCGGCGTCCGTTCGGTTGATGTTGAGTTCAACTTCACGTGTGATCGGCGCCAGTATCGGCGCCTCTCCAGGACGCTGGATACGAATCACCGGGGGAGAAACGCCGGCATAGGCATCGTGACCGTCAGGCAGATAGATGCGCATCCACAGGACCGGACCGCGTTTGCCATATTTGCCCGAACGCGTACCGGCAACGCGCAGGTTGCCGGCTGCACGGTAAGGCGGGCGCATGGCGTCAGGATTCAGCACAGCCGGATCACCATCTTTCAGCACGAAAGTTACATGATAATGGCGCCATCGGGTATTGCGGTCGGCACCGGGACGGAAAGGGTTGCTGCTACCTGGATCCGGTTCTATATCAACATCCAGCAACGGGACTTCGTGGATGCCGGTACCATCACCCATATAAGGCAGATCCTGTTGCCAGGGTGCACTGACCTGAAAGCTCATCATTCGTGCGTGCGGAAAATCACCTTCAAGCAGGATTTTTGTGCCTTCGGGCAGTGGCTCGTCATAGCGCCAGAGAAAATAACTGTTACCCGGTGGTTCTCCCTTGGCGTGATTGAGATAGCCGGATGCTTTCCAGGCAGCGGAATCCTCGGCCAGAATCTTCCACCATTGAGCACGCAGGTCATGGACACCTGGCCAATTATCCGGCCAGTGAATAGCTTCATCTGTGGTGCTATCCGTAACTCCCCAGCGTCCTTCAACATCTGTTCCGGCAAGGATTACCCCAGGCAGAAGAAAGCCCGCCAGTAATGAAAAAAAGCAACTATTAATTTTCATGTCTGGCATCATGCATCAAGAGGTAAGTCGGGGTGTGCAATTCATGAATTTTTCGGGTTAGCCGTTCTTGATCTTGTGCAGGGCTTTTTGCCCTTTTTTACGCTGGGCATGCAAAATTCTATACCGATGTTTGAGTATTTCACGTTCCTTGTCCGCGTGAACTTTGCGGCAGTTGGCAATCATTTCTTTTTCTTTTTTCTTGATTTTGCGGATTACTTTTTCCAGTTCTTCCACTTTTTTTCTTCGGCGTTTGGCACTGAGATTAAAGTATTCGCTCAGACGTGTGAGGAGTTTATCTTCAGACATAAGGGTTTCTCTCATTTAAGCTCAGCACATTATATGTGATGAATGTTACGGTCCTGTTTCAGGATTCAAGTGCGTGTAATTCATCATCACTGAGCAAGACTTCACGCTCGGCATCGCTCAGGCTGCGGTTATGCCTGACGAACAGGGTTTCGCCCATATCCACCAGTGTACGGAACACTTCCTGAGCGTAATTGGAATCGTTCAGCAGGGATGTGGCGACACTGCCGGACATGGTTCCTTCACGCATGGCATTGGCCATGCGGGTGTTGAGTAGCTGACAATGTTCATGCAATGCCAGGCGCATATAGTCCAGGGATAATACCGGTGAGTCTTCCGGTGAAGACTGGCGAATAGCTTCCAGCTGGCGAATCAGCAGGGATAATTGAACCCGCATATTGTCATAAATTTCACGCCGCATCCTGTCCCCCGATTGCACGGTGATGCTCAGGTTTGTGCGCAGATGCTTGGCGGCCTTGATGGCTTCCACCATTTGCTGATTAGCCGTGCGCAGCCAGTAAACATCACCCGACTGTTCATTCTCTGAAGACAGTCCGGCCTGAGCAATAAAAGTCACAATCGAACTGAACAGGGGTTTGACCCGCAGTTCATAGGCCATCTCAACATCAAATTCAGGAAGATGCTTTTGCTGTCGGGCAATGTTAGCCAGATCCGTATCAGAAATAAGCTGCTCACGGGTAAAACCAAAGGCGTGTGCGAAAATATCAATGCTGTGATCCCATACCCGCAGGGTTTCCTGACGAATAGCCTCTAAAGCGGTGTCCGGGAAATCAGCGGCTGAGTCATGCAGAAATTTGGGCTTGCTGAGAGGAACTTCCCTGGGGATAAACATGCCTTCCAGCAGGCTTACCAGTTTTTTCATCAGGGGTAACATGACCAGTACACCGATAATATTGAACAGCGTATGGAATACGGCCAGCTTCAAGGTGTAATCATCCTGAGCAATGCCTACATGCTCGCTGATCCAGTCTACGCTGGCCATCATCTGATAGATGAAAATAATGGCGATCAGTCCGGTCACCAGGTTAAACACCAGATGCGCGGCCGCCAGGCGTTTGCCCTGTTCATTGGAACTCAAGGAACCGATAATGGCGGTGATGGTGGTGCCGACATTGGCTCCGATAGCCAGCGCCAGGCCGTTGTCATAAGTAATCTGTCCGGCGGCCAGTGCGGTAATGGTTAATACCAGTGTGGCATGGCTGGATTGCATGATAACCGTAGCGGCTATGCCGATAGCGGTAAACAGAAACAGGCCGGGATAACCGGCCACTGCATACTGAGCCAGATCAAAACTATCCTTGAAGGACTCAAAACCATCTTTCATGTAATGGATACCCAGAAACAGAAAGCCCAGCCCGGTCAGGATGTAACCAATGCCTTTCAGGGATTTGTTTTTCTGGAACAACAGCAACACGCCAAAGACCAGCATGGGCATGGCATAAGCTGAAATTTTAACTTTAAGGCCAAAGCCGGCAATCAGCCAGGCTCCGGTGGTGGTACCAATATTGGCACCAAAAATAATACCCACACCGGCCGTAAGCCCAATGAGGCCGGCACTGAGAAACGAGATAGCAATGACCGACACCAGTGAACTGGACTGCATCAAGCTGGTTGTGACTACACCGAAGCTGAGGCTTTTCCAGAGCTTATTGGTGGTATTTTTCAGAATACTTTCGAGCGTGCCGCCGGTGAACGCTCGAAAGCCTTCTTCCAGCGACAGCATGCCGAACAGAAAAATAGAAACGCCAGCGGCAATTTCCTTGAAATCGGGGCTGATCCAGAAGCCCCAGCCCAGCAGGATGAAGATTGTCGGAAGTAGAATTTTTCTTAACATGGCGAATGCTTCTTCTGTATCAGGCGGTCTGATATTCAGACCGGTTAAAATGAGCCGGAGGTTAAAGCTCTGACAACTATCCTCACAGTATAGAAACAATTGTTCTGTTTTTCAGGTATATCTATTTCCTGACAGGCTGCTGCATAAGCGCTAATTATGGGAGACATGATGTGGATTTTTCAGTGAGCATAAAAATGTTATATAGTAAATCAGGAATGAAGCTGTCCTTTTCACACATGAATTCAGATTTCAAATGCCACCTGTTCGCCGTTTGTTGCGCTTTTTTACCTATTCCGTATTACTGCTATTGGCTCTGTGGGCTTTCTGGCTTGAACCGGATAGCCTGCGGGTTCACCGGCAAATGCTGGAACTTACGCGTTGGCCACAGGCTTGCGATGGCTTGAAGATTGCGGTTCTGGCTGATTTGCACATCGGCTCACCCTGGAATCATGTTGAAAAATTACAAAAAATCATCCAGCGAACCAATGCCTTAAAGCCGGATATCATTCTGCTGGCCGGAGACTATGTGATTCATGGTGTCCTCGGCGGTGAGCATGTCAGTATCGAGACTATTGCGGCCCATCTAAAGAAATTGCAGGCCCCTATGGGGGTTTATGCGGTACTGGGAAATCATGACTGGTGGGAAAATGCCGAACGAATCGGCTCTGTAATCAGCGCCAATAGCATTAGCCTGCTGGAAAATAAATCCCAAACCATTATTCAGGGCGAGTGCCGTTTCAGGCTGACAGGATTGAGCGATTTTCTTGAGGGGCCGCGCAACATTAGTATTATTAATGAAGATAATGATCGGCAGGATGCGCTTATCGTGTTTACCCATAATCCGGATATTTTCCCGTTATTACCCAGCGGTCGCATCGCATTAAGTATTGCCGGTCATACTCACGGCGGGCAGGTGAACCTGCCTTTTTTCGGGCCACCCATTGTGCCTTCCATATACGGCCAACGTTATGCAGCTGGCCATCTGGATGAGGGTGGTGAGCAGCGCTACATAAGCAGCGGAAGTGGTACCAGCATTCTACCGGTGCGCTTCAGAGTCCCGCCTGAGATTACCTTGTTGCAGCTGCAATCCGGCTCATCCGCTCAGGAATGACGGGGCATGTCTGTTCATGCCTAAAAGGGCGGCCGTATGCACAAAAACAGGTGCGTTGAATGTTTGCACGGGCTAACATGTAGCGCATGAAAACATTCCCCAGCATAGAAGATTTTGTCGGCAATACGCCATTGGTGCGTTTGCAGCGCATGAACCCCAACCCCTCGAATACTGTGCTGCTGAAGCTGGAAGGCAATAATCCGGCCGGTTCGGTGAAAGATCGTCCGGCGCTGAACATGATCAGGCAAGCTGAAGCACGCGCTGAAATCAAGCCGGGCGATACCCTGATTGAAGCCACCAGCGGCAATACCGGTATTGCGCTGGCGATGGCGGCGGCCATAAAAGGTTATCGTTTGATTTTGATTATGCCCGAGCATATGAGTCTGGAAAGGCGCGCAGTGATGCTCGCCTATGGTGCTGAAATTCGTCTCACACCCAAAGCCGGCAGCATGGAGGCCGCCATTGATTTGTCGCGGCAACTGGAAGCCGAGGGCAAGGGACGCATTCTGGATCAGTTTTCCAATGCGGATAATCCGCAGGCGCATGTTCTATCCACCGGCCCGGAAATCTGGCGCGACACAGAGGGTACAATCAGTCATTTTGTCAGTTCCATGGGAACTACCGGCACAATCATGGGATGCAGTGAGTACCTCAAACAGCAGAATGAGGCGATACAGATCATTGGTGTGCAGCCGACCGAAGGCTCGGCCATTCCCGGCATACGTCGCTGGCCGCAAGCCTATTTGCCAAAAATCTATGACGCCTCACGGGTGGATCGTATTATGGATGTATCCCAGCAGGCGGCGGAAGAAACCACCCGTCAACTGGCGGCCCGGGAAGGCATCTTTTGCGGCATTTCTTCCGGGGGCGCGGTATCGGCGGCTTTGTCCCTGTCTTTGGAAGTACAGAATGCGGTCATTGTCAGTATTGTTTGTGACCGGGGTGATCGTTATCTTTCCACCGGTGTTTTTCCGGCGGATTAATCGTATCCCTTGTTCTGTGCGTCAGGCACTTTTATCGCTGCTGCTGTTATTCAGTGTTTCCAGTGCAACAGCGCTTGAAAAAATCTCTCTGCAATGGGGCTTTATCGACAGTCCCTGGTTCAGTACAGAATCCGTTTCTGTGCATGCTTCTTTGCTGGATTCCCGTTATGAAATAGATGTTAAGCATCTGAAAATAAAAGCTTTTGGTCAGAAAAATAGATTTGACTTGAAGTGTGACAAGGGCCAGTGGCAAGAACCCTTTATTCGCTGTGATGCGGCGCAGCTGAGTATCACTAACGCAACGAAAAAGCCCGTGAAACTGAAAGTCGGTTTTCGTTTGCGTAGCGATTTTAAGGATCTTGAACTGAAACTGTACCCGCCGAAAAAGTCAGCATCCAGGTTGCCAATTGTCGTGCATTTTCAACAATCGGCAGCCGGCTGGGTGGTGCGGGTTGCCGCCAAAAAACAAAACATGGCTGAACTTATCCGCTTGGTTCAGTCATTCAGCGGGCTGGCATTCAACGCGCTGGAAGTGACATCCGGGCAGATCGATTTTGATCTGAACGCCCGTGGTAGCTCGGGGCTGGAGGCTTTGCAGTGGCGCATAAAACTGCAGCAGTTTTCACTGGCCGCGGGTGAGGCATCTGAATATCTGGCCGAATCGCTATCGGTGACCACACAGGGCCAATATCGGCCAGCCGCCAACCGGCATGAGTTTGATTATAAAGTCAGCTTGAAAGAGGGCGAAATACTCACTCCCTGGGTGTATCTGGCTCCACAAAAAGGCGCCATTGTTGTTTCGGGCAAAGGGGTGTTCAAAGGCAAAAGTCAGCAACTCAAACTGTCACAAGGGGTCATTAAAGATCCGGCAACCGGCGCCTTGCAATATCAACTGCAGTGGGATCAAAAAAAGGCCAGGCTGAAGCAATTACAGTTGGATTCGGCCAGTCTGAATCTGGCTTCTGTGTGGCAGGGCTATTTGCAGCCGGTTGCTCCGGCCGGTTTGCTGGCTGATTTGCAGATGCAGGGAAATGCTTCCATCCACTTGCGTATCAAAGATGCCTTACTGACAAAATTTCAGGCAGATTTGAAAAAGTTTTTTATCAAAGACAGCGCGCCAGCTGGAGAAGCGCCCAGAATTGAACTTTCCAATCTTCATGGTGAAGTGAACTATGACGCCCGGCAGTCCAGCCGTTCTCATCTGGCCTGGGACGGAGCCAAATTGCTCAACACCATTCCACTGGGCGCAAGTCAGGCTGAATTTATCGTGCAGAAAAATGGCTTTGAACTGCTGGGCTCTTTGAATCAACCGCTGTTCGATGGCCGTCTCATTCTGGATGAATTGAAGCTGCGCGATAAAGTCATACAACTGAGCGGCGTATTGACACCGGTCAGTATGCAGCAGGTCAGTCAGGCCTTTGGCTGGCCGCAGCTGGCGGGTAAATTATCCGGCGTTATTCCGCAAGTCACCATTTCACAACACAGGATCCGGGTGGATGGCAGTCTGCTGGTGCGTTTGTTTGACGGGCGCATCCTGATTCATGATTTACAGTTATTTGAACTGCTGGGCGCCTTGCCGGTATTGCAGGCCGATGTCCGTGTGCATGATCTGGATCTGGAAACGCTCACTTCCACCTTTGATTTTGGCCGTATCAGCGGCACTCTGGAAGGCCAGGTAAATAATCTGCGTCTGGAAGACTGGCAACCACTACGCTTCGATGCCGATTTTCATAGCCCGCAAGATGACCCCAGGCGCCACCGCATCAGTCAGCGGGCGGTGGATAATATCGCCTCTATTGGCGGTGGCATCAGCGGCGCGCTATCCAACACTTTTATGAGCTTTTTCAAGGAATTTGGCTATAAGCGTCTGGGTATCCGTTGTCGATTGCAGAAAGGTGTTTGCACCATGGGCGGGGTGTCACCGGCCAAAAATGGCTATTATCTGGTGGAACCAGGGGGTATTCCGCGAATTGCCATTGTGGGTTACAACCGTAAAACCGACTGGCAGCGTTTGTTGCGCCAGTTAAGCAGTATTTCCAGTGAAAATGCACCCGTAATCCAGTAAGCTTGCGGCTTTCTGATTGCCACTTTCAGCAGGTTTAAGCCACAATGTCGCCATCATCCTCTTCACTGCCTGACCGTGCCATTGTATGGGACGATCATCATCTGCAATTACTCGATCAACGCCGCTTGCCCGGACGGGTTGACTATCTGACCTTGCATGATGCGCGGCAGGTAGCGCAAGCCATTAGCGACATGGTGGTGCGCGGTGCACCCGCCATTGGCATAACAGCCGCTTACGGGGTAGTTCTGGCGGCGGCTTTGCGTTTTGCAGCGAATCCGCAAAGCTGGAAAAGCGCAATCTCTGAGGATTTGAATTTGCTCGCTGCCGCCCGACCTACAGCGGTCAATCTGCAATGGGCCCTTGAACGTATGCAAACGCTGATGCAAAGCCTGCCAGCCGATAACAACCCGCAAGCCTCATTGCTGCAGGAAGCACAGCGCATACATGCCAAAGATGTGGCCGATAATCATACCATGGGCGAACTGGGCGCGGCCCTGTTCGAACAGAAAAGCGCCGTCATTACACACTGCAACGCAGGCGCTTTGGCAACCGGCGGTTATGGCACGGCTCTGGGGGTTATTCGCAGTGCTTTTGCGCAAGACAGGATTACTCAGGTATATGCCGATGAAACCCGCCCCTGGCTGCAAGGCAGTCGTCTGACCGCCTGGGAATTATTGCAGGATGATATTCCGGTGCAATTACTGGCGGATGGCGCAGCCGCAGCCCGCATGGCGGCCGGTGGCATCGGCTGGGTGATTGTGGGCTCGGATCGTATCGCTGCCAATGGCGATGTCGCCAACAAGATTGGCACTTACGGACTGGCACTGGCCGCCCGTTATCATGCGGTACGCTTTATGGTGGTTGCACCCACTTCCACCATTGACATGCATCTTTCCTCCGGTGAACAGATTCCTATAGAACAACGCGATGCCGGCGAGCTTTTACGTTGCGGAGAAAGCACAATAGCCGCACAGGGGGCGGGTGCCTGGAACCCGGTGTTTGATGTAACGCCGGCCGGGCTGGTCGATGTGCTGGTAACCGAAAAAGGCATTATCCATGCCCCGAATAGTGAAAAAATGCGGGAACTGATGGGATGAGCGGCTTCTGTCGAAATTCAAACAGGGTGCGTGCTTCTGTTGTTAAAGGATTCGCACTGTTCTTTGTGTTTCTGTTTTCAGCTTCTCTTTATGCCAATCCGCCCTTGTATCAGGTATTTGCCGAGAAAACCCAAACGGTCAGGCAGGCACGTCAGGAGTTACAGGGTATTCTGAAATTGGTTACATCCCGCCCGGATTTATTTCCCGCACAAAAACTGCCAAAGAAAAAATTCAGCAGTCGCGAACAGCGTTTGATGATTTGGCACACATGGCATAATTTCCTGCAAAACATATTAATTCTGGACGAAGTTGAGCGCGACTTGAGCAACCTGCAAGGTTATAACAGCGAGCAGGCCAAAGAAACCGGATTTCGTATCCGTTTTGCGGCTTTTCTGGCTGAATATCGTTTTTCCATGGATTTTATCGAACGCATGGAAAATGATCCGGGTATGCACATTACTCTGAATGAAGCAGTTGCCGAAATGCAGATGCCGGCCGATACCTACAGCCGTTTAAAATTCAGGTTTTTGAATATCTCCCGGGGGATGGAGTTTGCGCGTTTGAACAGCCTGTACCATTTGTACGGCAAAGATCATCAACTGAGTCTCACTCAGGGCATGGATGCCGATATCAAAGCCATCTGGAATGCCGGCAAAGGCCGTGGCCCCAAACAAACCCTGAAAAATGCAGTACGCATCAGCAAAGACGCGGGGTTTGATGCCTGGTTCCCGCTGCAGAAAAATGTTTCCGAATGGATGGGTGATGTCAAAGTCAGGCGACACGGACGTTCATTAATCAACTCACAGCAAATTAACTATTTGCAAACCAAACTGCAACCCGGCGATATACTGCTGGAGAGGCACGAATGGTATCTATCCAATGTAGGATTGCCGGGCTACTGGTCACATGCCGCCCTGTATATTGGTACGCCCGAAGAACGCCGGGCCTATTTCCATGATCTGGACAAAGACCTGTTCAACGGCCAGGGCAAGCATTTTGAAAGCTACCTGCAGCAACACTTTCCACGAGCCTATGCCGCCAGCATACAGCGGCAACAGGACGGCCATTTGCCCCGCGTTATTGAAGCCATCAGCGAAGGCGTTTCTTTGACCACGCTGCAATACACAGCCGATGCCGACTCCATCGCCATTCTTCGGCCAAGGCTGAACAAAGCTGAAAAAGCCCGAGCCATAGCACAGGCTTTTTTCTATCAGGGACGCCCGTATGATTTCAATTTCGATTTTCTGACCGATGCCGAACTGGTGTGTACCGAACTCATTTATAAAGCCTACGAACCGGATTCGCACCATCGGGGTTTACGCCTGCCGCTGCTGGATGTATTGGGCCGCAAAGCCACGCCCGCCAACGAGTTCGCGCACCTGTACGACACAGAGCAGGGAACAGCCACCCAACAGTTTGACCTGATCGCGTTTCTGGATGGCCACGAACGCAAAAACAAAGCCGTTATAGCCACAGAAGCCGAATTCAGACAAAGCTGGAAACGCCCCAAATGGTATGTGCTGGTGCAAGACACAGCGCTACAAAGCCAGCAGAAACCTAAAAAAACAACCGCACCGTAAAATACAACCGCTATCAGCGGTTTACTGAACAACTCTGATCGAAACCACAAACCCGGCCCGGTGCCTGCTAGCTTGCTCATGGCCAGCCTCCTGATTTCAGCAAACTGAAAAATTATTCGTTTTTAAACTTTTGAATTAAGTTTTGTACAAGAGGATTTGAATATCCATGACTTACAATAAGCACCTGTATATTTTTCATTTTATTTAACCTCAAGGCACGGATAATTGCTTTTTCTATCCATTCTTTTTCATTACCAAATGCACCGCCTCCAATAAGTGTTACCTGAATCCGTAAGTTCGGACCGAGTAATTTTGATTTTTTAAATATAAATGCTTTTCAGACCATTTGTATGGGCATCATAGGGTTATTG